>CAZANC010000119.1:0-10050 GCA_964486495.1 uncultured Occallatibacter sp. | reverse complement strand
AGACGAGATCGTTGCTATTGAAGTTGAGGAAATCGGCGGCCCGCTCATAGGAGGCGATGTCCTCCTGCGTCAGTTCCAGGCGCACTTGTTCCGGATAGTCGTAGCTCGAATCGGGATCGTTGACAGGAATGGCAAACAGGCGTTCTTTGCCGTATTCGGATGCGAGCGCGTTGCACAGGTCGGTGGTGAAAGTGGCAATGCCGCACTCTCGCGGCAGATAGTTCCCAACAAATGCAATGCGGGTGGGCAATGGCAGGCGACTGGCTTTCAACGCGATGGGTGAAGAAACCGATGCGCCGTTTCTTCCAGCATGTGTCTCGGGGTTTTTGATCTCGGGGAAAGTCAACCTAACCTCTTTTCTGTCGTGGTTCGATCTTCGCTTCCGGTGCGCTGCACGATATCAGCGCGGGGCGCCGGCTCGGCCCTCCTGCTGGTGAAACCAGAACCCGTCGCATTGATAAGGCCGGTTGCCAGCTTATCGAACGGGAACCGCCAGTTGATGCCAGGCTCCGGCAATTTCCAGCCACGTGTATTGCTGGATCTGGCGCGGTTGCAGGGTGACGCTGGCGACGTAAAAGCCCGGATACTTCCTGGCCTGAACGTCAATCAGCTCGGCGGCATTGAATCGCCTCTGCACACCGTTCAGGGCTCGGGCCAACGCGCGCTTCGCCGCATTTTTCTCCGTCCGCCCCAGGCCTTTTCGCTTGCATGGGCCGTCCACCAGCATGAAGTGCCAGCCCTTCTGGCGAATCATCGTGTCGAAAACCGCTGCCGCGATCTCTTCTACGCGTATCCAGTCTTCGCCGACCGGCTCCGTGAGCGGATCCAGAGGTTCCGGAAGAACGCACTCCTTGCGAAGGAAAATAGAATGCGGTTTCACGCTCGCGCGCTTTTCGCTACTTTGGGTGTCTCAGGGCGGAACGAACCGGGCAAATGAGCGCCAGGCGCAGCCGCTATAAGAGGCGACGAGTGTTCGGCAACAAAATCCTCGGTAAAAGCCGATTCTGTTGCATTGATTGCGTCCGGTTCGGCCGCGGAAAAACCGGTTGCATCGGGCTGGCTCTCAGGCTGGCGCAGATGGATCTTCGTGCGGAAGCGCGGAGACAAATGGTTCTTCACATCGCTTTGCTTGATGAGGCTCATGGCGGCTCCGGTCGATCTGTTGCGTGCCTGAAAGATGCTCGTCTGGAGCGAAGCCTGGAGTGCCGAAGGCGAGAAGGGGAAAGCGGGCTACTGACTTGAGCATACGCCTACAAGAGTACGCGTGCCGTGAGTTACTTTGTGGTCAAAAGCGTACACATGGAAGCAGCGCGAGGAATTGGCGCGCGGGGATGGCGAGGCGCCGCGGTGTGGATTGCGGCCGAATCAGCACCTCATTTTCTCCCAAGTTCGATGCGCAACATCGCGTCTCGAGTCTGTAACCGCGGGCTCCCCATGGTTGCTGTGGGATAGCCCCAGTTTGAATGTGGGACAACGCGCTTACTCCCCGCTTGGCTCGGTGGTCCGATATGCCTCGCGGCCGGCGTCGACCGCTGCGGCGACCCGCTTCGATTGGTCACCCACGAAGCTGCGGCCACGCTCCACATACTCACTTACCTGCTCTTTACCCTTGTCCACCAGCGTGCCCACATGCTCGGCGGCCCGCTTTGTACGAGTGCTCAAGTACTCCGTTCCCTCGCGAGCACCACGAGCAATATCCTCTCTGGTTTCGCGACCACTCTTTGGCGCATAAAGAACCCCCAGCAGCGCACCGATGCCCAGTCCCGCCAGCAGCCATACCAAGCCCTGTCCTTGTCCCTTAGTATCCTCATCCATGATGAAGCATCTCCTTTCGCTCAGTTCCTAAAAAGTCCAAACGTGCCAGATTGGCTTTGGATACCATTAACTCATTTGACACCTGAATCACCAAATGCCCAGGTTCCTGCACCGAGGGTCTTCCATCTCAATCCCGACGTGCCTGCACCGAGGATCTTCCATCTCGATGGCCACGCGCTTTAGCAGTACACCCTGGAGCAGGCCCCTGCACCGAGGGTCTTCCATCTCAATTACAACACCCCTGAGGATGCCGATGCACCGAGGGTCTTCCATCTGAATCGCGGCGATCTTGCACCGGGGTTCTTCCATCTCAATCACTCCTTCAGGCAGGCTCTTGCGCCCGGTTACTTTATCGGCGGACTAAAATCGGGCGGTCGCGATCTGCAGGACGCGAGCTGCGCCATATTGGCTGATCATGCAGAACTTGTGCGCCGGAAACCATAGGCCGCTTCTCGGAATCGTGCTCCGGCAATTAATCGAGCAGGACCACATTGAGCAGCGACTTGTGTACCTGGATGCGGCCGTTGTAGTCGATGAAGCCAAGCTTGCGAAAGCGGTTCATGAAGAAGCTGACGCGAGATCGCGTGGTCCCGATCATCTCCGCAAGGGTTTCCTGCGTAATGGGAGGAATGTAGGTTTCCGGCTCGCCCGGTTTACCAAATTCGGCCATCAAAAGGAGAATCCGCGCCAGGCGTTTTTCGCTGGAGTTGAAGAGCTGATCGACGAGATCGGCCTGGGTGCGCATGCTGCGGGCCAGCAGGAACTTGAGGAATATCTCAGCGAATGCAGGTTCGTCATGCATCACGCGGATCATCTCATCCCGCCCAATCTTGAGCGCCGTGCACTGGCTTAACGCAGTGGCCGTGGACAAGCGCAGCCCAGGCACCATCGCGAGGGCCCCCTCTCCGACAAAATCCTCGGCGGAGAGAAGCGTGATTGTAGCCTCTTTGCCGTTGTGCGAAACCACGGTAAGCTTTGCCCGGCCGCTCTGAAGATAAAAGACAGAATCCGCCGGATCTCCCTGGGCGAAAAAAGTCTGGTCCGGCTTGAGGTCGACAACTCTCCGGCCAAGGCCGGCGCGCGCCAGAAAATCGGCAGCGTCGAATGTGGGGTGATCTTTGCTGGTCATCGGGATGGACCTCCTTTGGGGCGGCCCGGAAACGCGTTGCGGACTGCGACAGAGGATCGCAAGCCAAGGAGGAAGTGCTTCAGAATGGAAAAGCGGTGCACGCTGCGCAGCCAAACCAGCAACGCAGCCCCGAGTCGCTAACTTGGGTAGAGGCCACGACTTTCCGGGCGGATCCTGCCGCACTCGAGGCCTGATACACCAACGCCTCAACCAGTTTCGCCGTCGATGGCAGGCGTAGTATGTGCTCTTTTGCTCACTTTTGAGAGAATTCGCGGGGCTCGATTGGGGTCACACGCCTTTTAATCCCACCCTCGGATGAAGTATCGTTTCTGAGAAAGAGGTTTCGATGCGCGCTGCAGAACTGATTGCTCCCCTGACATTCCGGCTGGCTGAGATGGAAATCGAAGATCCCGGACCGGGCGAAGTGCAGGTCAGGGTGGAGGCCGTGGGGGTGTGCGGGTCTGACTTGCACGCCTTCAATGAAGGTGCGGTCGGCGGCAGGCCCAATGTGTACCCGATGCTGCTGGGGCACGAGCCGGCGGGAAGGATCGTGAAGGCAGGCGCCGGCGTGACCGGGCTGGCTGCGGGCGACCGCGGGGCTCTTGAGCCAGCGCTCTATTGCTACCACTGCGAGTTCTGCCTGAGCGGGCACCACAACGTGTGCGCGAACATTCGTTTTCTGAGCAACCCGGGTCATCCTGGTTTTTTCCGCGAACTGGTGAACCTGCCGGTGGCTAACTTTCTACCCATCCCCGGCACGATGTCGTACGGTGAAGCAGCTCTGGCCGAGCCGCTTGCGATTGCACTTCATTCCCTGCGCCTGGCGTCGATTGGCCCGGGCGAATCGGTTGCGGTGATCGGCGCGGGACCGATTGGGTTGTTGACGATTGCAGCGCTCAAAGCCAAGCGGGCAGGGCGCATCTGGGCCGTGGAACGGCTGGCGCACCGCCGCGAACTGGCGCGCGGAATTGGCGCCGATGTGGTGCTCGAGCCCGGCGAAGCTCAAGAGGAGATTCTCCGCGCGACAGGGCAGCGTGGCGTGGATTGCGCGATCGACTGCGCGGCTGGAGAAGGAACCACCAGCCAGGCCGCTCAAATCACGCGCAATGCCGGCCGCGTGGTGCTGACCGGAATTCAAACTGGAGCGTTCGTGCAGGTGGATGCGTCGGCCATGCGGTGCAAGGAGCTGACGCTCTTCAACGTGCGGCGATCGAACCATGAGACGGAAGAGGCGCTGGAGCTCCTGGGCGCGCACGCCGCGTGGTTTGCGCCGCTGCTTACGCATTCGAGAAGCATTGACCGAATCGATGAAGCGTTCCAGATCGCCAGCCAGTATCGCGACGGCGTGGGGAAGATGACTGTCAGGCCGTAGGGCGTATCGAACTAAAGCTTGTATCTATATATACGGCCGAACGGCGCTGCGAGAGTGGCGGCGGCGTCGGCGGTCCGCGCGCCCGATCCATCGGAGTTATGGAGCAGGGGCGGGCGGATTGACGCCGGGCTCCTCGGCGTAATTCGATGAATTCTTTCGTGAAGGTTTACCAAGGTGTGGCGGCGCCGGCACTTCACCGTTGACACCGGCGAAACGGCGGTTTATTGTCCCTCCTACCCTGGCAAATCTCCCCGGGCCTCTCCGCCAGGAAATGTCATGGAGGCAAACCAATGACCTTCCCCCGGCCCAGGGTCCTTTGGACCTTTTCCTTCGCGCTCCTGTTCATCGGATATTCACTTTCCAACCCCGCTTTTGCGCAAATCAGGCCGGAGCAAGCGCGCGCGATGAACCAGCAATCCTACGCAAGCTCGGTGATTCTGCAGGGCGGGAATCACGCGCAGACCATGCAGCGGCTGCACGTGGTGCGGCAATACGCGCTCCAGAACCTGCGCTCGAATCCGCGTGTGATGCTGGGCGAAGCGCAGCTTGACTTTACGCCGTTGCTGAACAATGCCAAAGCACTGCCGAACGTCGCGATAAGATTGCAGGCGCTGCCGCAGCACGTGCAGGTGCAGGCGAACACCTCCGATGTAACTGAGGTCGATCAGGGCCTGGTGATTCACCATTTGCTCACCTACCAGATTCTTCCCGGCAAGTGTGCCGATGCCGGCGCAAAGGCGCAGCTTGCGGCAGCCGGAGTTTCATGTTTTTCGCGCAGCACCACGGCCCAGCGCGTGTCGGAGTTCAGCGTTCCGGGCAGCCCGCGCTACATTGCGGACCCCGGAAAGCGGCAGGCGGCGATCGCGGAATTCCAGCAGAAGAGCGCGGCGGCGGATGCGGATGCGAGCCAGCACATCGCAGCTCTTCGCAAATCGCTGGCCGATCCCACGCAGCGCGCGGCCATCGTGGCCAAAGTGGGCCAGGCCGAAGCGGCGCGCATGAGCTCGCTCAGCGACGACGATCTGAAGGATGAGCTTGTCAACATGAGCGTGCAGACTGTGGAAGAGACCATGTTCGTGCCGAGGCTCGAGTCGTCAAACTACGCGCACCCGCAGCACACGCTCGCCCCTGACGCCGGCCCCGCGGAGATCGCGGCAACTCAGCAACTCATGCGCAATGGTGTCTCGGGCGGCAGCCCTGCCGGTTTCCCCAAGCTTCTGAAAATCGTTCCGGGCTCGGAGCTTCATCTGAACGGTTCCGGCCCGCCGCGCGGCGATCAGACGGCCGATCTCAACATGGGCCCGTACTACTTTCTCACTGGCTTCACCATCGCCCACGACTATGAATGGCAATGGGGCGTATCGGTCTCCATCAACTGGTGCATCGTCGGCTGCACGTCGACCTACGGCATCCAGCTCAATGCCGGCTTCAACTACGCTTTCGGCCTGCGCTTTCCCATCCAGGCGACCCTCAAGTATGAAACCGTGGTTCACCCCAACAATACGGCCGACGCAAAGTTGACGCCGCAATTCGTGCCCATTGAGGGCGACGCCGGTGATTTCTTTTCCGCCGGACTTGATGGCAGCGAATTGTACAACGCGCAGGAGATCGTCGCGCAGGTGGGCGCCGATGCCGGCTTCAGCGTCAATCTGCCCGGCTTCGGCGCCGGCCAGAATTTTTCAGTCAACGTGGACTTTACGCAATTACTGCCGGCGCCCTACACCGGCGGGCGCTTCCAGCCGCCTGCCCCGGGCACGCACGGCATCGATTCCAATTTCGTCTTCAACCAAATCGATCTGCTGGGCGACCTGCTCAATTTCGGCGTCGTGGGCGGCTCGGTCTATCCCGCGATTCAGGTCAATCTCCACTCCGACAGTTTGCAGTTCACGCTCAACGACGAGTTGCAGCATCGGTCGTCCACGATCAATTCGGGACAGACCGTTTCGCTGGGCGATGCCACCGCCCAGAATGGCGACTACAGTCACTTCGCGGTTGGAAACCCGGTCTACAACCTGGGATTCACGTTGACGCCGGGCCTTGCCCCGACAGTCTGGGTCGACATCGCGGTCTGGTCCGATCAGTGGCAATGGCCGGTCTGGTTCCCGCAGCTTGCCATCAGTCTTCCGCCGGGCGGCATGAACTTCAGTTGCCACGCCGGCACCACTTGCGTCATGGACTTTCAGCCCGTCTACAACGCGGCTACCGGAAGCGTGCAGGACATGAGCAAGGAGCGGGATGTAGCGGACCATACGCTGGTCGGCGGCGGATGCAAGCAGAATCCCGGAGAAGGGAACTACCTCTGCCCGGTGAACGGCATGCTCGGACTTTGCAACACGATGATGAAGAACAGCGCGGTGCTCGGATGCGGCGCGCTCATTCCAACTTCGACCGATCAGATTCTGCGGCGCGGGGGTTGCTCGGAGGACGGCCAGACCGGAACGTATGAGTGCCCGTCGAGCATGATGGGTTTGTGCGGGCTCTACGTGAAGAATCAGGTTGTGCTTTCGTGCAAGCAGAAATAACGGCCGCGCCCGGGGGCGTGAGAAGGCAGGGAGCGCCTGACCAAGGGCTCAAAGAGGCATGAGTCGGGCAGGGGCAACCCGAGGAAAACGGCAGCTCGACATGGACAGGAAAGGGCAGAGTGAGTTACGCTATACATGTATAGCGGAGAAGAATCATGCTTGCGATCAGGCTCCCTGAAAATGTCGAGAAGCGCCTTGACCGGCTGGCGAAACGGACCGGGCGGACCAAAACTTACTACGCCCGCGAAGCGGTTCTCCGCCATCTCGACGATCTCGAGGACATATATCTGGCCGAGGCGGCGCTCGAAGAGATTCGCGCCGGCCGCAGCAGGACCGTGCCTCTCGAAAGCGCGATGAAGAAGCATGGCCTGGAAGGTTGAGCTGTCAGTAGAGGCCGACCGCCAGCTCGACAAGCTGGATCCGCAGATCGCCCGTCGCATCCTTAAATTCCTTCACGACCGCGTTGCTTCGCTGGATAACCCGCGCAGCATTGGAGAGGCTCTGCGCGGCTCCAAACTGGGCGAGTTCTGGAAGTATCGCGTGGGTGACTACCGGCTGATCTGCTCGATCGAGGACAAGCTGGTGCTCATTCTTGTGCTGCGCATCGGACATCGGCGCGAAGTGTATGAACGGTGATTGAGGGTCATGCGCCGGAAGCGGGAGATTGTCGGCAAGTTTGCGGAAACTTTCTGCGCCAAGTCTTCAGCGGTTTACGGAGAAAATGGGTTGGGAGGAGCTTGCGGGCTTCGGCGGTCTTTTCTGGCGACATCGGCGTTTTTCGGGAAGAGTCTGTAGTCGCTGGCCATTCCTGGTGTCCCAGACACGGCGCAGGGTGGGTTGGCGGATTGGAGGCGGCGGGAATTCCATCACTTGGCGGGATTCAGGGCCATCCAGGCGGCTAATGAGTCCATGTAGTCTCTCCAATGGACAATCTTGCGGTTCTCAATGGTGACGACGGAGATCAGCCTGTTGTCGTAGGGCGCGCCGGTTGCGAGAATCTTGCCGTGGACTTCGTATTCGAGGATTACTACGCGGGGATCTTGGCAGTGGTGCACGACGAGCGCGTCGCCGGAGTGAACGCGGATCGTCTTGCCGTATCCGGCGAGGCTGGCAACCAGATTGGCGCGTCCTCGAATGATGAGGGGCCAACCCGGGAAGTGATAACGGGACTCGAAGACTGCATCGTCGGCAAACGTGTCGAAATAATGCTCGCCATCGACAAGTCCGCTGAGGCCCTTCATGACGACATCAAAGAACGGATTCATGGCTTCGTGATCTGGATATTTTGAGTTCGGCATTGGCGGACCTTCGGTGAAGTGATATGGACGGCGATATGAGTATCGCGGCGAGGCCGGCGCTGCAATGAGCTAGAAGCCGTTTCCCGCCACCAATCCCCCAATCGTCCGCATCGGCAATATCAGCCGCATTGACTGCGGCAATCGTATGAACCCATGCGAACGGTAAAACTCCGCCGCTCGCTCGTCGATCGCATCCACAACCACCATGGACGACCCAACCACTGCGGCATTCCCGTACGCCTTGCGCAGTGCCTCCGCGAGCAGCAGGGAGCCGAGCCCGCGCCCTTGCAACTCTGCATTCACCGCCAGCCGGCCCAGCAGCGTCGCGCTCACCTGCGGATAGCGGGGAAGATGTTTGCTCGCCTCTTCGGGGATCGTCCCCGGCGCAAGGCCGCAAGCGCACAGCGTGAAGTACCCGGCAATCGTCGCCGGCGCACGCTCCGGAACCAGGACGAACACAGCGTTCGCCTTGCGCCGCATATCCTGCGAGGCCTGCGTCTTCAAATAGTTGTCGAGGCTTTCCACGCCGCACCGGAACGCATCGCGGTCGTGCTGCTTTCCCAGCGGCTCAATCTTGTAGAGGCCCGCTTGCGCCGATTCCATCAGGAGGCGACTCGTTCCTTAGCCAACCGGAAGGCGCGGCGCAGGCGCGCATTCGGCTTCGGAGGGTGCACCAGCGCATCGAAGAAGACCGCCCGGTCGCGCTCCGAGAGCACGAGATTCTCATGCCGTGTGATGGTCTGCTGAGCGGCCTCAGTCAGCGCCATCAGGCAGAAATCGGTCAGGCTCCGCCGCTCCAGTGCCGCAGCGCGCTTCACCAGCACCTTCGTTCCGGAATGCACACGAAACCCGAGCCGCATGCTGCGCTTGCGTTGTTCCTCCACTGTCGTCAATGCTCTGCTCCGAACCATCGCGCCCTCCCGTGCCTCACTCTCCCTTCATTGTACGTCCGTTGGGCGTACAAATCAATCGGCCCCTGGTCTCTCGGTCACTTGGTACCTACCTCTCGACCCGCCAGTTCGATTGGAGTGAAGGAGTGAGAGCAGAGGAGATTACCGGGCGGAGTGAGAGGCGGGAGGTGGGCGCGATGGTGGCGCGGGCCGTGCCGGTGGTGCTGAGCGAGCTGGGCTGGATGGTGCGGGAAATGAACACTTTAGCACGGGATCCCCATCGAGCTCCGGATGGTACGAATAGGTGATTGACCCTCCGGGCTGACTGCGTGAGATTAAGACTAAGGAACGGGGCAAGATGAGGCGATAGAACTTAAGGGAGTGGCGTTCATGCGGAAGGCCACAGCGACTCCCTCATGAGAAGGAGCCCCTGTGGGCAGCATACTGGCGCGAGTACGGCGCGGGTTACGCGATGAGGGCGGTCAGGCTCTCCCGCTTTGCGGGGTGTGCATGGTTGCGATCCTTGCGTTTGTGGCCATGGCGATCGACGTGGGCCAACTTCGCTTGCAGAAACGGCAGATGCAGGCGGCCGTAGATGCGGCAGCGTTGGCCGGGGCGCTTGAGGTAAGCGCTTGTGGCAGCACGAAGGACTGCACGGCGATGACCACAGCCGCTAAACAGGCGGTATTGGAAAATGGATTCACCGTCGCCACGCCGCTGACGCAGTGCGCGGGTACCGCGAGCGGACTCACGCTGTGGGTGAACAATGGCCCGTGCGAATTGGGGTCAACCAGCGCGGATCCGAACTATGGCAACTCCAAGTACGTGGAAGCCGAGCTTTCCGGCCAGGTGAACACCCTTTTTGCGGGTCTGGTGGGTTTTCGCACCATGACGATCAAGGTGCGGTCGGAAGCAGCCGGGACTCCGCCGGATTACTGCGTTATTGCCACCGCAGACAGTGCCTCCACTACGCAAGGCATCACGCTGCAGGGCGGCAGCACCGGCGGCATCGACGCGCCGAACT
>CAZANC010000118.1:0-10087 GCA_964486495.1 uncultured Occallatibacter sp. | reverse complement strand
ATCCAACCCGCCGGCAGCCGACTTCATCCGCATCTCTTCAATCTCGCGCCGCAGCCTCTTCAGCTCGTCGTCCTGCGCCGCCAGCTTCGCCTTCAATCCCTCAGAAAGATTGCCGTCCGCCGAGACTACAGACGACGCAAACTGAGCCAGCTCAAAATCTTTCCTGAATGTGTCCAGCGACCCCATGCCGCTGATTGCCTCAATCCTTCTCACTCCCGACGACACCGACTCCTCGCCGGTCAGCTTCATCAACCCGATCTCGCCCGTCGCCGCCGTGTGTGTGCCGCCGCATAGCTCCGTCGAAAACCCGTCCGAGAGCTTAACCACTCTCACCTTGTCGCCGTACTTTTCGCCGAACAGCGCCATCGCGTGGTACTCGTTCACGGCCACGTCAATCGGCACGTCTTCGAGCGTCTCTACCTTCGCGTTCGCAAGCACCTCGCGGTTCACGATGTCTTCAATCTCCAGCAACTCTTCATCGGCCACCTGCGCAAAGTGCGAAAAGTCAAATCTCAGCCGGTCGGGATGCACCGCTGAACCCGCCTGCTTCACATGTGTCCCTAGAACCTGCCGCAGCGCCGCGTGCAGCAAATGCGTTCCCGTATGATTCCGCCGGATCGCGTCGCGCCGCACTCCATCCACCACCGTTGTCACGTGGTCGCCAACCACCAGGTCTTGTTTCAAGATTGCCTTGTGCGCCCTCACTCCCTGCACCGGCAACACGCAGCCGACAATCTCCGCCACCGTGGAATTCCCATCCGCCGTCAGAAAAACTCCGGTGTCGCCGACCTGCCCGCCCGAGTCACCGTAAAAACTCGTGTGATCGAGAACCACCTCAACTTCGTCGCCCGCCTTCGCCGCCGGAACGCCCACGCCGCCCTTCACAATCGCCAGAACCTCGCAGTTCGTGGACGTCAGTTGCCTGTAGCCTTCGAACACCGTCTTCGGCAAATCGCGAAACGCCGGGCTCGCCGTCTTCTGGCTTCCGCCCTTCCAACTCGCCCGTGCCCGTGCCTGCTCCTCCGCGCGAGCCTTCTCGAACCCCTCCATATCAAATTCAATGCCCGCATCGCGCGCCGCATCCACCATGAAGTCCAACGGCAATCCAAAAGTCTCGTACAGGTGGAACGCATCCTCGCCCGTAAACACATGCGGCTTCATCTCGCCGAGATCGGTATCAACGATCTCCCTTCCAAACCACTCACTAAGTTGCTTGTTTGTGGCGTTGGGATCTGCCGCAAGTCGATGCGAAACGAGAGCCGTCTGGAGCCGCCGTGATCCGATCGCCAGCACGCGAGCAAACTGTTTCTCCTCTGCCTCGACCACCTTTGCGATCCTATTGGCGCTCTCCCTCAACTCGGGGTACGCAACCTCCATCAGATCGCGAACGGCGAATACCATGTGCCGCATAAAGGGCGCCTCTCGACCGAGCAGCCGCCCATGGCGAATCGCGCGACGGAGAATCTTCCGCAATACATAGCCTCGGCCCTCGTTTGAAGGCAGCACGCCGTCGCTAATCAGAAAGGTTGCCGCGCGGGCATGGTCGGCGATGATCCGCAGAGACGCGTTACTTGTAAACGGCTCTGGCTGCCAAATCGGTCCCGCAGGCGTTATTCCGAACTCATCATTCGACTCGCTAGGCAATGGGTCGACCGGATCGCCCCGTAATCCGCAAAGTTCAGCAGCTCTGTAAATCAACGGCACAAACAAATCCGTCTCGAAGTTGCTCACCTTCCCTTGCAGCACCGCCGCCACCCGCTCCAATCCCATCCCCGTATCAATCGAGGGTTTTGGTAATGGAGCCAGCTTGTACCCCGTCGTCTTTCCCGCCGCATCCACCACGGCCGACCGATCGAACTGCATGAAAACTAAATTCCATATCTCCACGTACCGCGCGTCGTCGTGCCCAAACGGCTTGTCGACTCCCGGCGTTTCGGCAGCTTCCAATCCCATGTCGTAAAAAATCTCCGAGCACGGCCCGCACGGCCCCGTTTCGCCCATCTGCCAGAAGTTGTCTTTCACTCCGTATTCGCCGATCCGATGCTTCGGCACGCCTACTTCGAGCCAAAACCTTTCCGCCTCATCGTCTCTGGGAACGTCGGCGGTTCCCTCAAAAATCGTCACATATAAGCGGTCTTTTGGGATTCCAAACCACGCTTCGCTGGTCACCAATTCCCATGCAAAACGGATCGCGTCGCGCTTGAAGTAGTCTCCAAAGCTGAAGTTGCCCAGCATCTCAAAAAACGTATGGTGCCGCCGCGTAAAGCCCACATTTTCAAGGTCGTTGTGCTTCCCGCCCGCTCTGACGCACTTCTGCGAGGTCGTCGCCCGCTTGTAGTCGCGCTTCTCCGCCCCCAGAAAGAGGTCTTTGAACTGGTTCATCCCCGCGTTGGTAAACAGCAGCGTTGGATCGTTCGCCGGAACCAGCGAGGACGAGTGCACCCTGCGGTGCTCCTTCGACTCAAAGAATCGCAGAAACAGCTCGCGTATCTCATTTCCCGAGCGCATTTGCATAGCTTCTCCAGTGTAATGTCCCCGAGGGCTGGCAGGAGTCCGCACCGCCCTCTCGCTCGTCCAACTAACACGATGTCTTCTCGATTCCACGCGACCTCTCTCGCCCTCCTGCTTTCGCTACCGGCCGCGGCCGCGCTCCTGCCCGCGCCGCTGCTCCATGCGCAGCCAGGGTCCCATGTCCCCGTCGTCGAAACGGACCGCATCCAGGTCGGCAGCGCCACCATTCAGGTCGACTTCGCCGACGGCCCGCTCGATCTGCCGCGACAAGCTGTTCTCGCCCGCATTGCCACGGCAGCTTCCGCGGTCGCCACCTACTTCGGGCGCTTTCCCGTCTCGAGCGCCCGCGTACTTGTGATTCCCGTTGCCGGCAGCCACGGAGTCGTACAGGGCACTACTTGGGGCGACATGCACGGCTTTCCCGGCTTCACTCGCATTCGCCTCGGCGAGCACACCACCGCAGCCGAGCTTGCCGCCGACTGGACCATCACGCACGAGCTCACCCACATGGCGTTTCCATCCATGCCTGAAGATCAACACTGGATCGAGGAAGGTCTCGCAACCTACATCGAGCCGGTTTCCCGTGTCATGATTGGCGATCTCACGGCGCCAAAGATCTGGCACGACATAGTGCGCGATATGCCGCAGGGCGAGCCCGCGCCCGGCGACGAGGGCCTGGACCGCAAGCACACCTGGGGCCGGACCTACTGGGGCGGAGCCATGTTCTGCCTGGTTGCCGACGTTGAAATCCGCCAGCAGACGCACAACCGCCTCGGCCTTCAGGACGCACAGCGCGCCATTGTCGCCGCCGGTGGCACGATTGATCACAATTGGGATCTGCCGCAGGCGCTTGCCATCGGCGATAAGGCCACTAACACGCACGTCCTTACCGAGCTCTATGCCCAGTGGAAAGACACGCCCGTCCAGTACGATTTGCCCGCGCTATGGAGCCGGCTCGGGATTGTCTCTTCGCCGGGTGGCGTCGAGTTCTCGGGTAGCGCTCCTCTCGCCGATGTCCGCGACGCCATCACCAAACCAAGAGGGGCACCCGTCGTGGCTACCGTTGTGCCACCTTCACACTGAACAGAGAGCGGCGAAAACACACCGAAAGTGGGTTGGCCAAGAAAGTGCCCTGAAAAGACTATGTGTTTAGGTGGGGATTTGAGCGGAAAAAAGATTTTGGGCGCGAAAACTCCGCATATAAGCGAGTGGATTTCAGGAATTCGGCGCTTCGAGGCGTAGGAACTTCGATCGAAACTCTGCATTGAAGCGAAGATCGCAGCAAAATTAGCCGCGTTTGACCGACATTGCGAGCTCAATTTTGCCGATAATTGCGCCTATTTTGGCTACGGTAGATGTAGAAGCCAGTGAACAGTGAACGGTGGACGGTGGAAGGTGGACAGTGAACCGGGACTGCGGGGCTTGGGGCGGAAAGGCTAGGACAGCGAGCCTCACTCTTCGTTTGTCCCGATGTCTATGTCGGAGTCGATTTTGTCCAGTGCCGCCAGCGATTCCTCCGCCACATTCCACTGCCGCAGAATCTTGTAGATCGTACTCGTCGAGAATCCCGCGGCAAGCAGCCGCCGCATCACCCGCGCGGTGTCCTTCTCGTTCGTGGGCTTCCGGATTCGCTTCCGCTCCAGGTATTCGCGCGCCAGCTTCTCTTCGTTTGTCGCGCCGTATCGGGCCTCGACCGTCTCGTTGATCAGCTCGGTGCGGATTCCCTTCTGCTGAAGATCCTGCCGCACACGTCGCGCGCCCAGCTTCTCGTTTTCCTGGCGCAGCCGCGCATAGGTCTCAGCAAACGCCCGATCGTCGAGGTAGCCGTGTTCCTTGAGCCGCGCAATCGCCGCTTTCACCGCCGACGCGCCGGACTCGCCCTGCTCAGCTCGCGCGCTCATCAGACGGCGCAGCTCAACCTCGGTGCGCATCTGGCGGCCAAGCGCCTTGACGGCGTAGTCGTACAGCCCCGCTTCGCCCAGCGGTTCGCGCGCCTTGCGGGATTTGCGCGACAAAGGCAGCTCCCAGCTCCTAGCTTTTAGCTTGAAAAATGTTCCCTGCTTTCCACTTACCCCAGCGGAATCAGGAGACGAAACGATCGATTCCGCCGCCAGCGATAATGCTTGAAATCGCTGTCGAGCGTGAGGATATCACCGGTATCGAGCTCATCGGCCATGGCTATCAGGCAAGCATCGGCAAAGTCGGCCGGCGTGTCGCGGTATTTGCGCAAAATGCTTCCAACCTTAGCCGCGCAGTCAGACAACTGGAAAGGGATTTCGAAGGTACCGTCAGCGACGTTTGCCAATATCCTGTCGATCGCTTCTGGAATCGATTGGACCATGTAGCAGCTTTCGGCAATGACCGGTTCGCACGTCGCGATGGGCAGTCGCAGGCCGGACAACGCAGCCACGCACCGCCTGTGATGATGGTCTCGCCGGTTGAGCCATGCGATGATCACGCTCGTGTCGAGCAGAACAGGAGGCATCTCAACGGCCTTTGGGCTTTCGCGTCGGCTTGCCGCCGGGCATCGAACTCCGGCCGAAGCCCTCCATGTACTTCTTGTTTGTGGACAGATCCGACACGCCGAAATCGAATTCCCCAAGTCCATGAATTCTGATCGGGGCTTCTGCAACATCCTGGCGGACCAGCAACAGGATCGCCTCGCGGACGGCCTTGGACGTGGTCCAGCCGTTGCGCGAAACGAATGCATTCATCTCCGCCAACGTTTTCTTGTCGAGTCGGGCCTGTACCGTGGTTCCCATATGTTGATTGTACTACAACTTCGCCCCAGCGTATTACGCCGCCTGCGCCAGAAGCCTATTCCCTACCGACCACTCCCTGTCTTCCCCGTCCATTGATCCACCCAGTCGTTCACTGTCTTGTACCAGAGTTGAGAGTTCTGCGGCTTGAGCACCCAATGTCCTTCATCGGGAAAGTAGAGCATCTTGCTCGGCACGCCCTCGAGTTGCAGCGTGTCAAACAGTTGCAGTCCCTCGCTCAAATCAAGCCGGTAATCGAGCTGCCCGTGAATCACGAGCGTCGGCGTCTTGAAGTTCTTCGCATAGAGCGACGGCGACCACTTGCGGAACGGATTTTCATCGTCTGGCTTGCCGTAGTAGTCCCACGGATGGCCCCCTTTGGACCCTGGAGTTTTGAACTCCCAGATGTTGAACCAGTCTTCTTCGGTCGTGCCAAACGCCGACTCGGCGTTGAACATGCCGTCGTGGCTCACGATGCACTTGAAGCGGTCCGTGTGGCCCAGCACCCAGTTGGCCATGTATCCGCCGTAGCTGGCGCCCAGCGCGCACTCGCGTGTTTTGTCGATAAAGGGATAGTGCTGCTCCGCGTAATCCAGCCCGGTCATCAGATCGGTGAAGGGCTTGCCGCCCCAGTCGCCGCTCACGCCTTCCGCGATCGCTTGCCCATAACCCGTCGACCCGCGCGGATTGATCATGACGACGACGTAGCCGTTGGCGGCGAAGAGCTCGGCGTTCCAGCGGTAGCTCCAGTCGTCGCCCCACGCGCCTTGCGGGCCGCCGTGAATCAGGAACTTTACCGGATATTTCTTTGTCGCATCGAACCCCGGCGGGCGGATGAGGAACCCCTGGAGCTTCGTCCCATCCTTCGCGGTAAACCAGAAGTCCTCCATCTTCGGCAGATCAAGCTGGGCTAGCAACGCGTCGTTGAGGTGAGTGATCTGGTCCTGCTTCAATACCTGGTTATTCGCGTCAAGCGCGAGAGGCTTAAGGTTCTTGTCGACCACAAGAACATCAAAGAACATGTGGCCCACCCAATGCGATTCAAGACGAACCACCTCGCTCGGAGATTCAACGGTCATTTTCGTTGCGATCAACGCCTCGCCATCGGTCGTCGATCGAAGATCGCCATATTCGCCCCCGCTGGTTAGAAATGCGGGGGTTGGGTTCGGCTTGCCATTGATTACATTCAATGCAAAGACCACTTCCTCCCCAAAAGCCGGGGAGGTAAAGTAAACCACGCTCGAATTTGAAGGTCCCCACGCAAACTCATCTACCCAGTTGTCGAACTTCGGCAGCAAGTCCGTAATCAGCTTCTTTTCGCGGTCGTAAGCCACCAGCCGGAACTTGTCGCTCTCGTATCCATTCCGCTCCTGGCTCCGCCATGCCAAATACTTCCCATCGGGCGAGTAGGCGGGATTGAAGTTGCCGCCGGCGGACGCACTCACCTTCACCGGCTTCGCCGATGGATCACTCAGATCGAGCGTAAAGATGTCCGCATGCGTCGAGATGGCAGGCACAGGATCGAGGTTCTCCGTAAACGCCAGTTCCTTTGAGTCCGGCGAGAAGTCGCAGCCGCAGCCTTGCTCGATCGAGGCATAGTCGGGCGGAAAGCTGTGCGTGTCGCCCGGCGTCAAGTCCCGTATCCCACCACTCTCAACCAGAACCTGAAAGAGGTGGGACTTCTTGTCGCCGGTGAAGTGGTCCCAGTGCCGATAAAGCAGGTGCGTCCAGATCTGCGCTTTCACCTTGCTCGCAGCCAGAACCGCGTCGCGGCCCGCATTACACTTGTTCCCGGTGTCGAAATCTGCCGTCGTGATCGGTGGACAATCCGGATAAACGGCCGAGGTGAAAACGACGGAGTGGCCGTCGGGCGACCATTTGGCGTTGTCGGCCTCGGTCGCGATCGCCGTCAGCTTCTTCGCATTGCTCGTTGCGCCCGTCGCCGGGTCGAAGTCCGCGATCCACACCTGCTGCCCGCCTTCGCGGCTCGAGAGAAACAGAATCCTCTTTCCGTCCGAAGCGAATTGCAGTCCCGAGTCGCCCGGCTGCGCGACGCTGATCTTCTGCGGCTCACCTCCCGCAATCGCCTGCAGCCACAACTCCGCTTTTTTCTGGTTTTGGGCGAGATCAACGGTGGTTACGGCGTAAGCCAGCCACTTGCCGTCGGGCGAAACGGCTGTATCCCCCAGCCGCTTCATCTGCATCATGTCCTCAAACGTCAGTGGCCGCTTGGCTGGCGCGGATTGGGCGGAACAGAACGGAAGAACCGCGAGGAAAGAGGCGAATAGAAGGAGCGATCGTGCTATCCCCGAGCTCAAACGCGAGGCCCGAGGCGAAAGGCAACCACGGGTCCTTCGACTCCGTCTCGCTGGCGCGAGATTGCGCTCAGGATGACAGCGGTAAGTTTGGGTCCGTGCTGTCCCAGGTCCGAAAGTCCGGACCTGGGGCACCCTGGATTGGAGGGACGGAGAATGGCGCATGGAATGCCTCACCGCACGGCGCGAACCGCCTCGCCGCGCGAAGAGAAAGTGTACACCGAAAGGACAGGTTTCAGGTGTCAGGTGTCAGGCGTCAGTTGAAGGTTGCCAGGTGTCGGTTGTCGGTCGACGGCGCGTAGTTCACGGCCAACGGCCTATCGCCGGCGGTCCGTTTGTTTCGCAGGCTGTGCGCAACCGATCGAACCGGCGTCCCGTAGGGACGCATCGAAAATAGCCCAGGATAAAACTTTGGGATAGCGCCAGATCAAATCGTCCGCCCCGGAGGGCCGGACGATCATTGCCCACGCCTTCTACTTGGATTCGTTGCCGGTCAGCCGGAACGTGATCGTTCCCCAGAAAAGCCGGGCGCGCATTTGCACGGGCAGATGGCGGTCATCGTCGGTGTACCAGATCCAGATGTTGCCGCGATTCTTCACGACTCCGGCATCCGCAGTTGGCTGCACCCGGATGGTCTTGAAGGTGCCCAGCGTGGTTTTGATCTCTTCGCGGCCTTCTACCTTCATGGTCACGAGCACTGTGCGCTGGGCGTCGGCAACAGGAACGACGAAGCTGCCACCGACAACCAACGACTGCGAGCCGGGGTAAAACACGCCCGTCAAGAGATCGGTGAGGCAGCCCCGCACGGGATACTCCGCATGCTTGGTCTGGCCATTGACCATATTCTTCTCGTCGAGGACGGACTTGGATTGAGCGTAGTCGATGTTGAGGGTGGAGTTGAACTGGCGCCGGCCTTCGACGGTTTGCTTGTCAAAGTCGTAGGTGCAGCCCTTGGCGCGGTCGAAGTCGGATTGGAAGTTGTCAGAGACGTGAAAAAGCAGATTGATGGCGCCGCTGGTGTTCGCGGACGCGATGATGCGCTCGCGATCGCCGGCCGCCTCAAAGTGAACGACAGCGATGCCGGCAGGAAAGACTCGCCAATCCACCGAATAGGTGAGGGTCTGCTTTTGCGGGAAGCTGAAGCCGGGGCGCGGCGGCGACAGGATCGCGGGATCCTGGCCGCGCGACCAGGCCGCTAAAGTGAGCGCGAACAATAGGGTGACTGCACTGCGGCAAAACCACGTTGGGCGGGTCTTGTTGAGTTTAGGTCGCCGCTCCTTGGGGGCGCGGCTACTTTGCGCCGTGGCTTCGGGAACCAGCAACTCTGGTTTTGCGATGGCGCGTGTCTTCAAGGTTCGGCAGGGCTCCTGATGGCGCGGATTGTCCAAGCCCGGTTTCTCGAGGCCCGGATTCTTTGGGATTGATCCGGCCCCTCTCTTTGGACTTCGTGGAAGCAGAAAGCGCCTACCAGGCCCGGTGCATCAAGGTCTCAACCACCGGTCGCAGATAGAGCAGGCTCAGGTACAGCAGTGCGGCCCCTAAAGCAGAATTGTACTCGCGGTGCTTGAGGTAAAGGGCGAATGAGAAGCCACCCGTAGCGGTTGGGGTAACTGGCTGGGAAACAGCGGGTAAGCCCAATTCCGCAGGCAACTTGGCGGGCGTGAGGCGCAGGATGAATCGGGGTACGCTGCGGCAGTAGCCGTCGAACTGAGGAAATGTGGCGCGCAAGAATCGCTCTTCGGATGCTATGACCGGGATATAGATTGCTGCGAAACCAAACGCGAGGAGTAGCGCTACTGGCCAACTGAGCAGCGCAACAGCGAAACCGGCAGCGATGAGTGTGGATCCGAGATAGAGCGGGTTCCGCGTGTATGCATAGGGGCCGGTGACGGTGAGCTCCTGATTCTTCTTGACTGTGCCGGAGGCGACTGCGCGCAGAGCCAAGCCGGGGAGAATCAACGCAAGGCTCCACGCGATTGCGGATGGATGCGGAGGACGGCGCGCGACCTCGACGAGATAGACGGAAGCAGTCAGGAATCCCAGGGGGACGCGAATGCGGCGCGCGACTCGCTGCCACCGCCGCCGCTCCGCGGCTCCAGCCCTTGGAGATGTGTTGTGCCGAGTCGGGTTGATCATCGTGCAACCTCCTCAGCGAGCAGCTCGTCGGCAGCGCGAAGCACATCGTCCGGCGCGATGGTGAGCAGGCCGGGATCGGGTGCGTCGCGGCGGGAGTGGTCGCGGCGACTGTCCGGACTGCGGAGCACGCGGGCGCGCGTGCCGTAAGGGCCGTTGCGGCTGGGATCGGTGGGACCGTAGATGCCGACGACAGGACGGCCGAGAGCGCTGGCGAGATGGAGCGGTCCGGTATCGCCGCCGATGCAGAGGGCGATGCGGCGCGTGAGGGCGATCAACTGCGGAAGAGTTGCGGTGAGCGGAACGGCGCGGCCGGAGGCGATTGTGGCGGCAAGCGGCTCCTCGCCGGGACCGGCGTTGACCACGACG
>CAZANC010000117.1:0-10116 GCA_964486495.1 uncultured Occallatibacter sp. | reverse complement strand
CTGCAGCCGGCTTCTCAGTCAAAAATGAATCCGGCCCGCGCTCCAGCACCGCCCCATCCACAATCTCCGACGCCAGCGACCCGCCCAGCCGCGCCCGCTCCTCAAACAGCGCGTAGTCGACTTGCGCTCCCGCCGCGCGCGCCTTTTCGAGCTCGTAGGCCGCCGCCAGCCCGGCAATCCCTCCGCCGACGATTGCAATCCGCATTCTTTTCGCCTCACCCCATCTTTACAGCAATTTGCGGCACACGCGCCCGCCAGGAAAAAACGAACGGCCCCATCGGGATCTCCGCACTAAGTCTAGAACCCAGCCGCGCCCCGTCCCCAGCAAGTGATTTACGCCGTGACAAGAGTTAGAATCGGGGCGGAGTTCGAATCCGCTTTTCCCCGGCGCCGAAAAACTGCGTCGGCTTTGCCACTATTCATTCCTCGATCCTGATCCCCGGGTGCCTCGCTCGTCCGTCATCCGGCCCCGCCCGCAGCAGGAGACCTTGCATGACCGCCGAAATCATCCACCGGCTGCATTTCGCCTTCACCATCACCTTCCACTATTTGTTTCCGCAACTCACCATGGGCCTCGCCCTGCTCATCGTGGTGCTCAAAACCGTGGCCCTGCGCACCGGCAGTGAAACATGGGACCGCGCGGCACGCTTCTGGGGCCGCATCTTCGCCATCAACTTCGTCTTCGGCGTAGTCACCGGCATTCCCATGGAATTCGAATTCGGCACCAACTGGGCGCGATTCTCGCGCCTCTCCGGCGGCGTCATCGGCCAGCCCCTCGCCATGGAGGGCGTCTTCAGCTTCTTCCTCGAGTCGGCGTTTCTCGGCCTGTTTCTCTACGGCGAAAGGCGCATCTCCAAGCTGATGCACTGGTTCTCGGCGGTCATGGTCTTTCTGGGTTCGTGGATCTCCGGTTTCTTCATCATCGTCACCGACGCGTGGATGCAGCATCCCGTCTCCTACACCCGCATGCCCGACGGTCACTTTGAAGTCATCAGCTTCTGGCAACTGCTCATGAACCCCTGGGGCCTGCTGCAATACATGCACAACATGACTGGCGCAGTCGTCACCGGCTCGTTCGTCATGGCCGCCGTCGGCGCGTTCTACCTCCTCGAAGGCCGGCGCGAGGACTACGCACGCATCTTCTTGAAAGTCGGCGTCATCGCCGGCGTCATCTCCTCGATCCTCATCATCTTCCCCACCGGTGACCTCGCCGGAAAATACGTCGCGCAATACCAGCCCGCGGCCATCGCCGCAATGGAGGGACTCTTCAGAACCGAGACCGGCGCCGGAATCGTGCTCATGGGCCAGCCCAACGAAGAAACGGGCCAGATCGACAATCCCATCGTGGTCAACGACGTCCTCAGCTTCCTCATCTACGGCACCACCAAAGCCGAAGTGAAAGGCCTCGACCAATTTCCGCAGGACCAGTGGCCGACCGCGCTGCCGCTGCTCTTCTACGCCTACCACATCATGGCTGGTCTCGGGACCTGGTTCGTTCTCCTCATGGTGGTCGCTGCACTTCTGCTTTGGCGCGGGCGTCTCTTCACATCGCGCTGGGCGTTATGGGCGCTCTTGCTCAGCTTTCCGCTGCCCTACATCGCCAACACCGCTGGCTGGATGACCGCCGAGCTGGGCCGCCAGCCCTGGCTCATCTACGGACTGATGCGCACCAGCGAGGGCTTTTCGAGCACCGTCTCCGCCAGCAACGGCCTCTTTACCCTGATCGGCTTCATGGGCCTCTACGCTCTACTCGGCCTGCTCTTCACCGTGCTCATCTATCGCGAAATCGATCACGGACCGGAACCAAAGCAACCGGCCACCGAATCCGTTGCTGCAGATTGACCAATTGCATTCGATCTGCACGAACTGAAACTGTGAACTACGAACTGCGAACTCGAAACTGAGGCCTCCGTCATGATGGGTTTTCTCTGGTTCTGGCTCGTTGCCGTAATGATCGTCGGCTATGTCGTCCTCGACGGCTTCGATCTCGGCGTCGGTGTGCTGCACCTGTTCCTCGTCCGCACTGAGGCCGAGCGCAGTGCCACGCTGGCCTCCATCGGCCCCGTGTGGGACGGCAACGAAGTCTGGCTGCTCGCCGGCGGTGGCACGCTCTACTTCGCTTTTCCGCTGCTCTACGCTTCGGCATTCAGCGGCTTCTATCTGCCGCTCATGATCGTGCTCTGGCTGCTGATCCTGCGCGGCGTAAGCCTTGAGCTGCGCAATCACATCGATGTCGGCGTGTGGCGTGCGCTCCTTGACGGCGTCTTCGGTTTCGCAAGCGCGCTGCTCACCATCTTCTACGGAGCGGCCCTGGCCAACGTGCTCCGCGGCGTTCCGCTCAATGCCGACGGCTATTTCTTCCTGCCTCTCTGGACCAACTGGCAGCCCGGCGTCCTGCCCGGCATTCTCGATTGGTACACCGTCATCGGCGGCCTCGTCGCCCTCGTCGCGCTCACCCTTCACGGCGCCTTATGGCTCTCGCTCAAGGTTTCTGGAGACTTGGAGCAGCGCGCGCGCAACGTCGTCTCACCCCTCTGGCTCATCCTCGTCGCGCTCACCGTTGTCAGCCTCTTCGCCACCATCGCCGTGCGCCCCGCCAGCCTCGACAATTACTTCCATTATCCGGTCACATTCATCGTTCCCGTCGGCGTCATCGCCTCGCTCGCCGCTATCCAGCTCTGGAACCGCAACCGCCAGCCTCTGAAAGCCTTCCTCGCCTCGTGCCTCTACTTGTTCTTCATGCTGGCCGGCGCATGCTGGGGACTCTATCCGGTGCTCCTGCCCGACTCGACCCGCGCCGCCAACGACATCACCCTCACCCGCGCCATCTCCGGCCCGCACACTCTGGCCGTCGGCCTCGCCTGGTGGCTCGTTGGCATGGCTCTAGCCGTCGGCTACGTCGTCTTCGTCTACAGCCGCTTCAAAGGCAAAGCAGACGCCCACGCCGGCAGCCATTGATATACACTGCGCATCAGTCCAGGTAAACCTTCGCAGGCAAGATGCGCCCAGTCATCCAAGTGTCCGGAGTCCGCAAGAGCTACGGCAAGACGGTCGCTGTGGCAGAAGCCTCGTTTGAGGTGAACGAAGGCGAGATCTTCGGCCTGATCGGGCCAAACGGCGCCGGAAAAACCACCACAATGGAGTGCCTTGAGGGGTTGCGCAAGCCCGATCGCGGCTCCATCGCGGTTTTAGCGCTCGACCCATTCCGCGACGTCTACAAACTTCAGAACCGCATCGGCGTGCAGCTGCAGCAGGCGCAGTTGCAGAAGCGAATCAAGGTCTGGGAAGCAGTGGACCTCTGGGCCACGCTCTATCAGAAAAAGACCGCCGATGGGGATCGGCTGCTGGAGCAGCTCGGCCTCACAGACAAGCGCAACGCCTGGTTCATGAATCTCTCCGGCGGCCAGAAGCAGCGGCTGTTCATCGTGCTGGCGCTCATCAACGATCCGGAGGTAGTGTTTCTTGACGAGCTGACCACCGGCCTCGATCCGCAGTCGCGCCGGTCAATTTGGGATCTGGTACGCGGCATTCGTGAACGCGGAAAGACGGTCTTTCTGACGACGCATTTGATGGAAGAGGCGGAAAGGCTCTGCGACCGCGTAGCAATTATGGAGCACGGGCGCATCATCGACATCGATGCGCCCGCGAACCTGGTGTTTCGCCATTGTCCCGAGCGATCGGTTGTGCTTGAAGTCAGCGATCCAGGCACTGCGGAGCGTTTCAAGATGATTCAAGGCGTTGAAAGCGTGGAACGCAACGGGAATCGATTTACAATTTGCGGACGCGGCGATCTGGTGACTGAAGTGATTCACTGCCTGTCGGAGGATCGGGTGCGAGTGACCGATTTCAGTGTCATTCTGCCTAACCTTGAGGACGTCTTTCTCAAGCTGACAGGGCGCTCCATTCGAGAGTAGGAAGAGATACGATGCTGCGTGGACTGGGTAAACTGACCTGGATCGAGATCAAGATCTTCCTGCGCGAGCCGCTGGGGGCGATCGGGACGATTGTGGTGCCCGTGCTGGTGTTTGTCGTGGTCGGCCGGGCCATGACCTCAAGATCGCAGACACTTTCGATGAGCAATTTTGCGCGGGTCGGCCTTCCGGTTATGGCGTCGATGCTGATCGTCATCAGCGCAGTGCTTTCACTGGTGACCATCATTTCCATTTACCGCGAGGGCGGCATCCTCAAGCGGCTGCGGGCCACGCCGCTGCGGCCGCAAACCATTCTGAGTGCGCACGTCCTTGTTAAGCTGCTGCTGACCGCGGCGTCATTGCTGCTGATGTTTCTGGCCGGCAAGCGCTACATTCCGCCCGGCGTCCACCCTCCGATTGTCTCCTTCACTGTTGCGTTGGTAATCAGCACCTGGAGCATTCTATCGATCGGTTTTGTCATCGCCAGCATTGTTCCCACGGCGCGATTCGCACAACCGGTCGCAGCGCTGGTGTTGTACCCCATGGCCGGGCTCTCAGGATTGTTTGTGCCCGTCGCATCATTCCCGCCTGCGTTTCGCCTGCTGGCACACTTATCGCCGATGAACTACGCCGTAAGCCTGCTGCAAGGCATTTGGGTAGGCGATCCATGGTCAGCCCACCTTGCGGATGTGGCAATGCTCATCGTATTCTTCCTGCTATTTACAGCACTCTCGGCAAAGATCTTTCGCTGGGAATAGGGGACGATGGGCTGACGCACGCGGGATTTTTGGGATAGCCGCTTCAAAGGCAAGGCAGACGCCCACGCCGAAGGGCACTGATGCCTCGAAATCCCCAAACGGATTCCCCGGAACCTGTGCTCCCGCACTTCGAGGCTGAAGGCTAGGACCGGCTTCTACAGCGTCACCAGCGTCTCCGCCGCCGCATGTCGAAACGTTTCGGCCTGGCTGTCCAGCTCCGCGTCCCAGTTCTTCGGCTGATAGATGCAGCACAGTTCCTGGGACAGCGGATCGCCCGTCAGCGCATACGCCCGCGCCCGCGACCCTCCGCAAATCTCTTTGAACTCGCAGGCGCCGCATTTGCCTTTGAGCTGGCTGGTGTCGCGCAGTGCCTTGAAGATTGGCGCGTTGCGGTAGATCTCGGCCAGCGGCGTCTCGCGCACATTGCCCGCATGAATCGGCAAGAATCCGCTGGGATACACATTGCCCATGTGCGAGATGAACATGAATCCTTTGCCGTCGTTCACGCGGCGCGTGGCCCAGCCCATGTTGCGCGTCTTGGCGTCGCTCGTGGGCACGCCGGGCTCGTAACCACGCCCATTCGGATGTCCCGACCCGTTCCCCGATCCATTTCCAGCTCCATGCCCCATGCGCTTCTCTTCCAGATTGTGTTGCAGCAGGTAGCGCCGATAGTGCATCGCCTCCGTCGTCTTGATCTGGAAATTCGCCCGCCGCGAAAGTTCGTAAATCTTGCCGAAGACCTGCTCAAACTCCTCGCCGCTCAAAAGATCGTCTAATTGGCCCCGTCCCACGGGAACCAGAAAGAACACATTCCACATCACGATCGCCAGCTTCTCGAACAGATCGCACAGGTTGTCGAGGTCATGAACGTTGTGCCGGCTCACCGTCGTATGCACCTGGATCGGGATGCCCGCCTCGTTTGCCCACTCAATCGCCTGAATCGTCCGCGCCCACGCTCCCGGCAGCCCGCGAAACGCATCGTGAATCTCAGGCGTTGAGCCGTCGAGCGAAATCCCCAGCCGCACCAGTCCGGCCTCCTTCATCTTGAAGATCGCCTCGCGGGTCAGCAGCGGCGTGGCGCTGGGAGTCACGGCAACGTGCACATCCTTGCTGGCCGCATAGCGGATCAACTCGAAAAGATCCTTGCGCTTCAGCGGGTCGCCGCCGGTAAACACAAAAATAGGAATGTGCATATCGGCAATCTGGTCGATCAGCGCCTTGCCTTCTTCATGGGTCAGCTCGTCGGGATGCGCAATGGGCTGCGCCGCCGCGCGGCAGTGCTTGCAGGCCAGGTCGCACGACTGCGTAATCTCCCAAATCGCGAGGAACGGCGATTCGTCGTAGTCGATCCCGCCTCGTGCGGGAATGCTCTGCATCGGCTGCATCGTCATGGGGCCTCCCCGGCGCAAATGCGCCGCCAAGAAACTGCTAGAATCGCGGCAGCCTGGGGTGCCAACCTGTTCGGCGCCTTGGGGATGAAGCTGCTTCCGGCTGAAAAAATCCTTCGCGGCGAGCTCACTTGCCAGCCGCGCCGCCACCAGGAAATCCGCCCCGAGGGCCACGATTCCGGTCCAGAAGAACAGTTTTGGGTGGGCCGGGCTGTGATTGAAATCACATAATGCGTTTTATTCCGGCGTTACCGTTATATCGCTGGACAGAATTGGGAAATAGGAACACAATTCCTTCACCAGCAGCGCCACTTGCTCGGCCCCCGCGCCTATAGTGAGGGTGAGGGAGTGCCGCAGCCGGCAAACGCCGCTGGCAATTCGCGCTAAGGTGAGCTGGGTCACCTTTTGGTGTGCGGCTAAGCACCGCAAATCCAGCTCTGCCCATGAGACTATTTGAACTCACTGTAAGGAGGTATCTATGGCCGCCGTTCTGAAGCCAGGTTGGACGAAACCCTCCACCATCCTCTTCGCCACCGAGATACCGCCCAACGAGAAGGCCTTTTCATTCGCGCTTGCCCAGGCCCGGGAATTCGGTTCCGATCTCATCATCCTCCACGCCTATGACACGCTCATCGTAGCCGCGTCGGAGTCCTCGGGCATTCGCTATTACGATTACGCCGCCGCCGCGCGCTCTGAAAAGCAGCACCTCGAGCCGCTCGCGCTGCGCGTCCGCGAGGCCGGTCTCAAATGTGAAGTCGTTGTGCGGCCCGGCCTGCCTGCCGACGAGATCCTCGCCTTCACGCGCGAGCGCCAAATCGACCGCATCGTCATGGGCACGCACTCTCCGGGTCCCATCGGCAAGCTGCTCGTGGGTTCGGTCGCTGAGGCTGTCCTGCGCACCGCTACTTCGCCGGTCTTCATCGTCGGCCCTGAGGTCGTCGACGGCGCCTATCGCAACTTTGCCACCCGCACCATCCTCTGTGCTGTCAGCCTGCATGAGGCCAGCCCTGTCATCGCTTCATTTGCCGCGGAATTGGCCTCGCAGCACGGCGCGCGCCTGATTCTGCAGCATGTCATCCGGCCCCAGGACCGCGCCGAGTTTCTTGCCGGCCGTTCCCTCGACGACGTCGAAGCCGACATGATCGCGCTGGTACCCAGGGAGTTGCAGGGCCAGGTTGCTATCCAGACCATTGTTGTGCCCGGCGACCCGACTGAAGAGCTCCTCTATCAGAGCCGCGCGCAGCAGGCCGACCTCATCGTCCTCGGCGCGCAGGGAGCTTCAGCCTTTGCCGCCATTACCCGCCACGGCGTGGTTTACAAGACCCTCGCCCACACGCACTGCCCCGTCATCACGCTTTCGCCGGTAGTTCTCGCCGAGTTCGGGTCGAAGGCGGAGAGCCTCAGCCCGGCCGAAGCCTACATCGCCGGTGTCTTTTAGCTAGCTTCCGCGAATCGAGCATTCACGCTCGTTTAAGCGAGTGTGTATGCGTGTATCGCTCTCCCGCCCCGCGCTTCAGATCACCTTCAGCAAGAGCAGAATCAGGACAATCGTAAGGATCAGGCTGACTCCGCCCCCGCCATAGTATCCCCATCCTGGTCCCACTCGATAGCCGCCATATCCAAATCCCAAAATCAGCACGATGAGAATAATCAGCAAGAACATTTAGCTCTCCTTCCGGTAAGTTGCGTGCGCAATGCCTTCACACAAACCCTTTGCTGTGATGCCGGGTCCTCGTTCACGGCTGCTTCGCCCCAAAGGAGAATCGCTCCTCCCATCAAATTCGGCGAATCTTCCCAGGACGATGCCTCGAACCACGCAGTGGTTGCATCAAATCGGAACTTCACACTGTCGTTTGGTCCATTGCGATGTGCAGCGCAGCGAACAACCCCTACGCCCGCCCCGGCGTCAAAGCGTGAGTGGTTGAGGACGAATCACCGGGAGGTGAACGATGCTCTGGACGATCTTTGTAATCCTTCTCGTGCTGTGGTTGCTTGGCATTGTTTCGTCATACACCCTCGGCGGATTCATTCACATCCTTCTCGTGCTCGCGCTGGTAGTGCTTGTGATCCAGCTGATCACCGGACGTAGGACCGTCTAGGCGCGACTCCGTCGGCGGCAATTTTCGACGACGTCTCTGTCTCGCCCGAATGGTCAGAGGGCATCAACAGGGTCCGCTAGTTAATGAGTTAAACCGAAGCAGAAACCCACGGAGGTGGAATCATGGATAAGGATCGGGTAATAGGTGCAGTCAACGATGCAGCAGGACGGGCGAAACGCCAGGTTGGCGAGTGGACCGGTGACACCAATGCCCAGGTGGAAGGAGCCGCGCAGCAGATCAAGGGCAAGGCGCAGAAAGTGGTAGGCAACGTGAAGGACGCGGCCCGCGACGCGGTGGCGAAAGTCGACCGCGAGCACGAACAGGAGAAGGGAAGAGAGCAGGAGCGGGAGCGTCAGCGCGAGAGCGAGCGCGAGCACGCGCACCATAGCTAAACACTGAGTTCCATCGGTCGCCGGCGCCGAAAGCCGTCACCGGCCTATCGATGCGGCTTGATCCATCAACCTGAACTAAAAACCTGGAACCTCGCGGGCAGGCGACGGGATGAAGCGAAATTGAAGTCGCTTCTCTCGGTCTCCTGCCCGCATCGTCTTGTGCCCCGCGTTTTTTGGCGCATTGTCCCGCACCGCATCCACCTTCATCGAGCCGCGCTCGGACCCGTCTTATTGCCGGTCCCCCTCCCGCGAGCCAGAATTTCAGCGATTGCGCTATACTTGCCCCATCGGGCTGCATCGGTTCGGTTTTCGGCCCGAAGCGAGGTGCGTCTTCTCGAGAGACACCGCCATCCGCATCGCCGACGTTCCATTAGCGCAGACAACGCGCTGGCGCGCCGTCGTTCGGGTGCTCCGAAGTCCAATCGATAGTTTAAGTTGCGCCCTCCTCCCCTCCTCCTGTGCTCTCTGCGGCTCCCCCTTGCCCGAGCTCTCTTCCGTTCCAATTTGCCCTGTCTGCTGGTCGGAGTTTCCCGTCCAGTCCGGCTCCGTTTGCGCCCGCTGCGGCGACGCCATCACCGCGCCTGCAACACCCACGGTTTCAACGCTTTGCCGCACTTGCCGCCTCGCCCCGCCGCCATTTGTTCGCGCCGTCTCGCACGGCGTCTACGAAGGCCGGATGCGTGAGGCCATCCACGCTCTCAAATACGACCGCCTGCACTCCGCCGCACGCGAGCTCGGCCGCCTGCTGGCTGGCGCAATCGCTCAATTGGCCGGCGAAGCGCCAGTTGAAATGCTGGTAATCCCCGTGCCGCTCCATCGTTCCAAGTACGCGCAGCGCGGATTCAATCAGTCGCGCTCGCTTGCCGTTGAGGCGCTCAAATTCCTTCGCGCGAGCCACCCGCAATGGCGGCTTGCGCTCGCTCCCAGCACCCTCATGCGCCTGCGCGCCACCGGAAGCCAGGCCGGCCTCGCCCCGCGCGAGAGGCGGATCAACGTACGCGGCGCATTTTCAGTCTCCGATCCGTCAAAAGTAACAGCACAGAACATTTTGCTGGTGGACGACATTCTCACCACCGGAGCCACGGCGCGAGCCGCTGCGCAAACCTTGCTCAAAGCCGGGGCTGCTTCTGTCTGGGTAGCCACGTTGGCGCGCGCGCAGCGCTCAACGGGATTTGGGCGTCCCTTGAACTCGGCCCGCGACGAAGAAAGAGACGACGACAGCGAAGAGGACGACGAAATCCTCACCGGCCCAATTACGCATGTGGACCCAAACGCAGCATCGGCAGATTCATCGACTTTACGGAAACAGCCATCTTCTTAACCCTGGGGGAAAGAGATGTCGTTGGGAAAAGCCATGATTCACGCGCGCAAGCAGAAGGCGATTGCCAAGGCCGTCGTGATGGCCGCGGACCACGGTGCCGCGCCGCATGTCCACGCGCACATTCTGCAGATGCCGGTTCTAGTGCTGAACGCCTCCTACGAACCCATCAACATCTGCGGCGCGCGCCGCGCGCTCGTTCTTGTTCTCAAGGGCATCGCGCGCACTGAGGAGGAGCACGGTCTCTCGC
>CAZANC010000116.1:0-10169 GCA_964486495.1 uncultured Occallatibacter sp. | reverse complement strand
CTATTTACAGGGCGGATTCAGTTTTCACTCGAACGACGGGCGTGGCTCAACGCAAGTAGTGGAACCGGTCTCGCCGGACTATCCTTACCCCAATACGATCATGCCGAAAATTTCGCCACTGGTGGAACAAAAGGGCGGTGAAATCGGTGTACGTACTGTGGCCGTCCCACATCTGCAAAGCACTTTCGAGCTCTGGTATCTCCACAGTAATTCCGAACTGACGCAGGATGGCGACACCGGGGGCACAATTCCTTCAGAACAGTCGAGCAACCGCTATGGCCTTGAATGGGCGAACTACTACACACCAGCGGAGCATTTGGCTTTTGATGCTGACGTTGCGGACTCCAGAGCCCAGTTCACCCAGTTAGACCCATTTGATGCGGCAATCTGGGTCTCAAATTTGCCCTTGACAGCATCTGTTACAACCTCAGCGCTCGCCACCACCACGATTTACAGTGCCAGCGGATGTCCTTCCACAGCCTCAGCCACACCTATACCCGGCTGCGTATACGTAAATTGGCAACAGCAAGGACCGGGTGGCAAGCTTGTGCCCGAAGCGGTTAAGGTGGTGGTTTCCGCAGGCGCCACGCTGCACGATTACAAAGGCTTCTCGTCAAGTTTGCGGCTGCGATACTTTGGTCCACGCTACCTGACTTCCGACGGGCTTTATCAGTCAAGTCAAACGGTGTTGCTCAACGGGGAGGTCGGTTATCAATTCTTCAAGAAATGGCACGTTACGGCAGAATTCCTGAATATGCTTAACCGCAAAGACGCCGACATTGACTACGCCTACGTCTACCAAATAACTCCAAACGCAGTAGCCACGCCGCCGGCATTCGGACGCGTTACCCACCCTACCGAACCGTTTCTGGTGCGATTCGCGTTAGGAAGAAGCTTTTGACAAATCCCGCAATACGGATTCAGTGCGGGTTCTTGTGCGGATGCTCGTGCGAGTGGTCATGCTTTGAATCAAGCGCATGCGTGGGCACGCTCATCACCAAGCGGCCGTGCTCGACGCCTTTCAGGCCGATGATCAGGTCGGCGAATTGTTGCACGCGGCCTGCTTTGCCGTGAACGATCAGCACTTCGAGGCAGGAATCATGGTCGAGATGCGCGTGGCTCGTCGAAACAACCAGGTCGTGGTGTTCGTGCTGCGCTTCGGTCAGCTTCTCAGTGATCCCGAAAGCATGATGGTTGTAAATGAGAGTGACGGTGCCGACGACTGTGGCATCGGGCGTGGCAGTCTGCTCCCGCACCAGCCGGTCGCGGATCAGGTCGCGAAAGGCTTCAGAGCGATTTGTGTATCCACTTTTCTCAATGGAGCGGTCGAACCGCTTCAATAGCTCGGAATCGAGGGCAATGCCGATTCTGCTTAGCTCTCCCATGCGCGCTCCTGCGTGCAATCCAATCGGATTGGCAGAATCAGGATAGCGCTTGGTCCCGAATCCAACTACTGCGGCGCGATCAAGTGGTGGGCGATGGCGAAGAGCGCAAGCTCCAGGCGCGTGGAGACGCCGGTCTTGTCGAAAATATTCGAAAGATGACGCTTCACGGTCTCTTCGCTGAGCGTGAATTGCTTGGCGATGTCGCGGTTGCTGCAGCCCTCGACGATGCAGCCGACCACCTCAAGTTCGCGCGGCGTGAGGCCGTAGGTTTTGCGCTGCGGCACGGCTGCCTGTTGCATCAGTTCGTGCAGGGCTGAGACCAGGTTCACGACGCGCTTGCCGCCGATCCAATAATCGCCCGCGTAAACGGTGCGGATGGCGGTTTGCAGGTGGTTGGCGAGAGCGTCTTTGAGCACGATGCCGCGCGCCCCGATCTGCAGGGCCTCGATGATCTGCTGCGTGGTGATGGTGGAAGTGAGAAGCAGAATTTTGGCCGTTGAAGGGCCGCTCATAATGGCGCGCATAGCCTCAAGGCCGGGAAGGCGCGGCATGGCGACATCGAGCAAAAGAACATCGGGCTGGAGCTCGAGGGTCTGCGTGATGGCTTCGTCCCCGTCGGTGGCATCGCCTACAACGTCAAAGCCATCGTTCTTGGTCAACATGTTGCGTACGCCGATGCGGACCACAGGGTGATCATCGGCCAGCACGATTCGAATCGATCGTTCCATTTCTGCCACACGCCTCCGCCGTTGCTGGTCCATGCGCCGAACGACGCGAAGGATCAGGCAGGCAATTCAGCATCCAGCATACGCTCCAACCCTCGGGCGGCGGCACGCAAATCGCTGAGCAGAACGGCGCTGTTATCCAACTGGTTATCCTTCGAATTGAGCGGCATCGCCTCCAAAAGCGCGCCCAGGCGGGCAGCCTGAAGGGCGCCCGCCATTCCGCAGCCCCCTTTGATAGCGTGCCCAATGCGCCGAATCTCCGCGGCGTCGCCTTTGGCGATCGCGGCTCCCAGCGCTTCAATCCGCCCGCTGAGGTCGGCGACAACGACGGAGTAAATTTGCCGCACTCCGGACTCAGGCATCACCCTTCGCAATTGTGCGAGCACCTCCATGCTGACCACGGGCTCATTGGGATCGAGCAGCGTGGGAGCCGCTTCAGCTTGGTTGCCGACCAGCAGCTGGCGCAAATTTTCAGCATTGAAGGGCTTGAGCAGAAAACCGTCGGCCGCATTGACCACCTCAGGCGGCACGTCGCTGCCGCTGATGGCAAAGATTCGGGCCTGGGTACGGCCGCGAAGCTCCGTAATCAACTTCTTTCCGCTCAGGCCAGGCATCTGCGCATCCATCAGGATTACTCCCGGCCGGCACACTTCCCTGGCAAGCATGTCGAGCGCAGCATCCCCGCCCTCGGCAGTGTGGACCTGGAACCCGGTCATTGTGAGCACAGTGGCCGCTACTTCACGGCTAACCAGGTCGTCGTCAATGAGCAGGACAACGGGAAGTTGCCTTTTCGGGGAGCGTTCGAACATGCATCTAGTTTGCATCCGCCGCGCTCCGGTGGGGAGAGAAATCTTCAGGCCGGTAATCGCTTTGGTTCAGCCGCGGTTGGCATGGCGATGGCTGGCAGCAGAGCGGAATTCAGCGGCCTCTCTCAGTGCGCGCTCGCGGCAGGCTCCGGCATTCCGAGGGCCGTCGCCGCAGGCAGGTCCTGACCATTCTGCAAGCCGTAGATAGCCGCAGCAAACTGTTCGCCGCGTTGCTGCCACCGCTCGATCTCCAGGTCGTAGCGGACGGTCACGTTGTTGAGCCAGTAGGGGCGGTTCTCAGCCAGCCACACCTGGCTGTACTCGCTCTTCATGGCCGAGAAGGCGTCGCGCAGGTCCTGGCAGCGGCCATTCGCGCCGCTGATCTCGCTGAGCAGAGTGTTGGTGGCAGAGCTTTGCGTCTTGTCGTGTTGCTGCGCGACCGCCTGGGCATATGCCGCGGGAATCTCCTGCGCAAGCTGGAATTTGAGGCCGATCAGATCGAGACGGCGCGCGCCCAAATCCATCGCTGTGAGCGCATCGGGCTCGCTGAGTTTGGGATTGTCGCGGCGCGCCTCGGCCAGCAGAACAATGGCCTGCTCTGCGTGCAGGCGCAGATCGTGCGCAACGGGCAGGAGCTTTGGTGCAACCGCTTGTCCCTCCGCGCTCCACGGATCGAGCCAGAACAGTGCATCGCTGGTCAGGCCGGTCTTTGCGTCGGCCAGATCTCCCTGCGCGGCCATCAGCTCTTTTTCGGCGCCGTCGATCTTGCTGCTCGAGTCGAGATGAAAGACCGGACCGTAGGCATCCTGGTAATCGGCGATGGAACTCTGGCCGCTCTGCCACGCGGCGGCGGCGCCAAAGAGCACGCCGTACCAATCCATATTGAACAAGCCCTCACCATCGTCGTTCCAGACCGAGGTGAGCGCGCCGGTTGATCCGAGACTCTGGCCGGCCGCGATGAATCCCTGAATGTTCCACAGGGCCGTTTTGTCCTGCGGGTAGACCTCGTTCCAGTTTGAGTCGCCGGGAGCGACCCAGGTCTCGATGCCGTTCTTCGCGAATGGCGCAATCAGCTTGTCAAAGCCTGTCTGGTCCCAATAATCCCAGGGAACGGCGATCATGTCTTTGGGCAAGCCGGCAACAGCGTCAGGATTGGCGTCGCCAATGTCGCCCCAGAAAAGCAGGCGGCGATTCAGCGGCGCCAGCGCATCGTGAATCTGCTTGACGAAGGCAACATAGACCGGCCCGTAGCCTTGCTGCGCAACCGCGTCGTGTGTCCGGCCCACACCCAGGTCGAAGGTTTCGTCGGCGCCAATGTGGATGAAGGGCGACGGAAACTCCTGCGCGACCCCGGCAAACCAATCCTTGATGAGCGGCAGCGTGCCATCCTGGCCCGGCGCGAGCATGTAGCCGTGAGGTGTCTCGACCTGATCCTGATAAAGCTCCCACTTGAGCACGTGGTGCAGATGGCCAAAGGACTCCTGATCCGGCACGATGGTGACGTGATACTGGCGGGCGTAGGCGACCAGTTCGGCGGCCTGCGCTGGCGTGAGCGAGCCGCCTGTGGGCGCTGCCAGCGGATGATCGGGATAGAGGAGCGTGTGTTCGAAGTACGGCGAGTAGATGTTGATCTTGAACGAAGCCAGCACGCGAATCTGGTGCTTCTGGAATTCGAGCGTCGGAAACGGGCCGCGCGAGAGATCGTCGCTGATGCCGCGATACTGCATGGCCGGCCAGTCGCGCAAAGTGCCCGTGGGAATCACGCGCGGTGCTCCGGGCAACGGCAGCAACTGTTTGAGGGTTTGCACGCCGTAAAAGACGCCCGTGCCGGTTGCGCCAATGACGGCTGCGTCGTGCGGGCCGATGACCAGAATGTATCCTTCCGATTCCATAGCCGGATCGAAGGCGAGGTTGTTGCCAGCGAGGCCGGTCTTCGCCGCGTCAGAGCTATTGCGGAGAAGGGTAATGCGGTACGGCGGCTCCGCGCCGGCGTGCGGCTCATCTGCGGCGGCCGGCAAGCGTTTCAGCGCATCCTCGAGATCGCGCGCGGCGAACTCATCTTCCGCGTCGTGGCCGGGAGCGGCGACGAGAATCCTATCTGGCAATTCAGTGGTCTGCCCAAGATGCGCTTCGCGCGGCGCGGGAAGAAGGGCAACCTTTGTCTGTGCGGCGCTGAGACCAGCGCCGGTAAGTGAAGCGACGAGGACTGCCCGCGGCAAAAGCGATGAAACCATTCGAACGAGTCTCTGCAACTCAAGACCACCTTCGGCTCGAGATCATCGAGCTCTAATATGCGATGCGACCATTGTAGAGCGGTTCTCCAGTTCATACACCGCATTTCGAGCGCTGTGCAAGGGGCTTTTTCTTAAGGAAAAAGCCCCTTGGCCGTGGTGGCTTCGCCTTACAGCAACTTGGGAACCGCTGTAGACTGGTGCATCGCGCGATTCTGCTTGCAGGGAACCGGTGCAAGCCGGTCGGATGACAATGAGCGAGAGGAAGACATTCCCGTGAACTCCGCCGGATTCCCGCATGCGACTACCTCCGCCGCGACACGCCGTTACAACACGTTCCTGCTCATGGTTGCGGGCCTTGGCGGCTTGATTTACGGGATCGACGTGGGGATTATCGGCGGCGCGGTGCCCTACCTGCAGGCCACCTCAGGCCTGACTCCGTCGCAGCTTTCGTTCATCGTGGCAGCAGTGCTGCTGGGTAGCGTGTTCTCCACGCTGTTCTCCGGTCTGCTGGCCGACTGGATGGGCCGCAAGCCGCTGATGATCGTGAGCGGGTGCGCATTCGTGGTGAGCATTCCAGTGATTGCGCTCTCATCCGGCTATGGGCCGCTGCTGTTCGGGCGGCTGCTGCAGGGCGCGAGCGGCGGGCTGATCGGCGTGGTGGTTCCGCTTTATCTTGCTGAGTGTCTCGCGGCTTCCAACCGCGGCAGAGGCACGGCCATCTTCCAGTGGATGCTGACGCTGGGCATTGTGGCCGCGGCCCTGATGGGCATGTACTTCAGCTATCGTGTGGATGCCGTGGCCAAGTTGGGCGATTCCGTCGCGCTGCTCCGGTTTGAGAACCATGCGTGGCGCAGCATCTTCTGGGTGTCGCTGCCGCCGGGCGTTGTGTTTCTGCTGGGCAGTTTGTTCGTCACCGAGTCGCCTCGGTGGCTCTTCCGGCGGGGTCGAAGGGATCAAGCGCAGGCCGCATTGCTTCGATCGCGCAGCGCGGAGCAGGCTGCGCTGGAACTTGAGGAGATGGCGGCGACAGCGCATGCGGTTCGTGCCAAGGCCGGGCAAAAGGCTCGCGACTCCTTGCTTCGTCGCAAATATGTGATTCCGTTTCTGCTGGCCTGCGTGATTCTGTTCTGCAACACGGCCACAGGCGTGAACTCGATCATCGGGTACAACACCGGCATTCTGCTGCAAAGCGGGCTGAGCGATCTCGCCTCGCATTGGGGCTACGTAATCTTCACCGTTGTGAACTTTCTCGCGACCATGATCGGCATCGCGCTGGTCGATCGCAGGGGGAGAAAATTTTTGCTCGTCATGGGCACGAGCGGCGTGATCGTCGCGTTGGTCTGTGTGGCCATGCTTTTCAGAACTACGGAAAAGCTGAGCGTGGATTGCCGCGACGCCGTGCAGGCGCTGGTTTCGCCAAGCCAGGAGCTTGCGCTGCGCTTCGATTCGGCCGCGGCGAGCAGGCTGCTGGCGGCGCAGGACGATAACGCGCAGGGCAATGCGGGCCTGACCGATGCAGTCCGGGGAATCGACAGCAGTCGCGCTTCGCTGGCCATCATCTATTCCTACGGCGGCTTTACCGCGGCCACGAGTTTCGTGCGCTCGGACGATGCGGCAGCCGCGCCGATTAAAATCACGCGCGCAAGCTGCGTGCCCGGAAACAGAATTGAAGCGCTTTTCCGGAATCCCTTCGCCGATCTCGCGGCCGCGCGGACCGCGCCGCTCGTGATTCAGAAAGCTCTCGTCGGCCGCGTGCCCGAAGCTCGGCACGGCTGGCTCGTGGCGCTCGGACTTTACGTGTTCATGGCGTTCTTTGCGCTCGGTCCCGGCGTTGTGGTGTGGCTCGCGCTCAGCGAGCTGATGCCCACGCGCATCCGCTCGAACGGAATGAGCATTGCGCTGGTGATCAACCAGTTGGTCTCAACTACTTTGGCCGCGATCTTTCTGCCGTTTGTAAGCAAGCACGGCTATTCGCAAATGTTCTTCCTCTTCGCCGGCTTCACGATTGTCTACTTCCTCGTGGCGGCGTTCTTCCTGCCGGAGACGAAAGGCAAAACGCTCGAAGAGATTGAAGCGCATTTCGAAGGCAGCCAGTCAACAAGTTAGCTAGTTAGCTAGTTTGCTAGTTAGCGAGTTAGTAAGTTAGCAAGCTAATTGCGACCAGTTTTCTGCGATTTCAGCGATTCTGGGAAATCGGCTGTTTTTCGGCGTTTTTTGGAAATCGACTTTTCGCGATGGATTCTCGACTATCTATCTTATTTTGAGTAGTTTGTGCTTCTGTTTTTCGCTTTTTCTCGAAATCTCACAGTTTCACAGTTTCTGTGAAACTGTGGAGTTAGTGGCTGTAAGGCCCTGATTCCAAAGGTTCCACAGTTTCACAGTTTCACAGTTTCACAAAACAGGTAGGGGGGGTGGGTAAGAACAGGGACCAAGGGACCAAGGGACCGAGGGAACGAGGGAACGAGGGAACGAGAGCACAAGGGAACGAGGGAGCGAGGGAACAGAAAGCCAGAGGTGTTAGCGGAGGTAGCGGCGCCAGAAAGACAGCCGAAGGCCTGGATCCGGAAAGCCAGTCGCTGGTGGCCAGTAGCCGTGTTTTTCTGCCCGTCGATCATGGTCTTAGTATGCGCCGGAAGGCGGAATTAATCGGCAGACTTGGCCGGGGAAATTTGCTCGTGTTTTCAGCGGGTTGCGAGGCGGGAAATCGATAGAGCGCTTGACAAAAAAGCGGCGGGCGGCGGTTCGGGCTCGTTGGCTGGTGCTCGTTCGGCAGTTTTCGCGGGCCGGTTCTTTCGCGCCTACGGGGCTGAAAGGTTCTTCAGGCGCCCTGGCCCCAGGGCTCGCGCCCTGGGCTATTTTCTTTCCTCCCTCCGGGAGGGTCGTGGCGATTGAGATGTTCGTGCGATCCCAGGTCTCAAATGCGAGACCTGGGGCACCCGGCAATTTTCGTGCGTTTCCCCGGTCCCCAAGTGCGAGGGACCTTGGGCACCCGGCCGAGGGGGTTCTTATCTGTTCGGCCGGAGGGGTATCGCATTGGCGATGGACCTCAGAAACTCTGGGGAACGAGGCCGAGCCTGTTGATCGCCTCGTTGACGGATGCGAGGGCTTCATAGACTTCGAGCACCTCAACGTAATTCCAGTATTTCAACTTGTCCTTCAAACTCGACACGCCGGAGACCTCTCCCTTGATCTTTTCAAGTTGTGTTGCATCAGAAACAGCGACCACGCCCTGCACAGCCGGATTATTCAGCGATTTCAAGAGATTAAGGATGAGGCTGTCGAGTGACCCCTTCGTTTGAACCTCAAAGACGTAGATGACGCGACCCATGTTGCCGATTGTTGCTTCCCAAATTGCATCTACGACTGCTCCTCCAGCCACCTTCTTTTCTGTGTCGGCCTGAAGGCCAAGCCATGTTCCGATCTCCGCGATTTTGTCACGAACCTCGTCGTGGATAAACTCGGAGGTCGTTTTGTCTACTTTGTCGACATTGGCAGGGGGTGCGAGCGCAGGCTGTGGCTTGTAGATGTCTGCGAGGCTTTCCGCTACGCTTGATTCGTCCCAGATGAAGTAGTCTACTGTGAAGAAGTTCGCATCTTTGTCTCCCAACGCCTGCATCTCATTCGCGATCTCCTCCACGGTGTCGCAGAGGTCCTGATACTTCTGGCCGGTGAGTTGGTAGTTGTATCGAGGCAGATCGGCAACGCCAAGGAAATTGAGGGCAACGTAGGCGCGGCGATTCCAGAGCATACACTTTGTTGGATGAACGTAGCAGAGAACCTCGCTCATCATTGCGGGTCCGATGCCCTTCACCGTCTTCCTGAATGTGTCCCACCTATGATCAAGTGGCATCTTTGACCAGACCAAGTCAGACAGGTGCCTCAACACTTCTGGGAGACCGTTGTCGCTAATGACCTTATCAACGACATATTGCTTGTTTCCCCAGATACTCATCGCCCATAATTTGGATAGGTACTCGGCGAATTCGTCCGCGCTCATGCGCTGTAACAGTTCCGGCGTCCAGGAACGGTAGTAGGTGGCTCGTTCGTTGCGCTCTTTGATGTCATTGCCAAATTGGACAGGGTTAGCCTTCTTTTTGGCCAGATACGAAGCGATGTCCTTGCGGAGAAGTTCTTTGTTCATTTGTTTTGATTGCCCCTGGACCGGGAATTGAGTTTTGGGATCAGCACTCGGAGCCCAGTCTACACCCCGCCTTCTTCGGTGGGAGGCGGTCACTTGTGACTCTTCGTCGGTTGGCATTCGGGGTTTCAGGAGGCCCGGATTGGAGCGGGCGTTCCGGAGTCTATCCCCCGGGCTAATCGCTTCGACTCCCTGCAAGAGGCAGGGCGCCGTATTGTCCCACCTGCTCGCACAAACACCAAGGGCGCCCGCGATGCGGACGCCCTTGAAGTTTGGGAGAGGGCTGAAGGCTACCCACGGAAAAAGAACTGTCCGTGGGACCGAAGGTTTACTTGCTGCCGCCCTGGACGCCGAGCTTTTCTTCGAGCGCGGCCTGCGCTGCGGCCAGACGCGCCGTGAGCAGCCGGAACGGTGAGCAGGAGACGTAGTTGAGGTCGATCTTGTGGCAGAACTTGACGGACTCTGGATCGCCGCCATGCTCGCCGCAGATGCCGACCTTGAGCTTCGCCCGCGTGTTGCGGCCCTTAGCCACGGCCATCTTGACCAGTTGACCGACGCCCGCCTGGTCGAGGGTCGAGAAGGGGTCATGCTTGAAGATGCCGAGCTTGAGATAGGCCGGAAGGAAGTTGTTGATGTCGTCGCGCGAGATGCCGAACGTAGTCTGCGTCAGGTCGTTGGTGCCGAACGAGAAGAACTCAGCCTCTTCAGCGATCTGATCGGCGGTCAAGGCGGCGCGCGGCAGTTCGATCATGGTGCCCACCATGTAGTCGACCTTCACCTTTTTCTCGGCGAAGACTTCTTCGGCCACGCGGCGAACAATGGCGGCCTGGTTGCGCATTTCCTCGATCGACCCAACGAGCGGGATCATGATCTCGGGATGG
>CAZANC010000115.1:0-10182 GCA_964486495.1 uncultured Occallatibacter sp. | reverse complement strand
ACACCTGAGCTGCGCGACGAGTTCGAGCGGGCCAACAAGTTCCGGCGGGAGTAAAGCAGGGGAAAATCGGATCGTGCGAAAGCGGCGACCGACCACCGCAAACAGCCGAGAGCGAGCGGCGCAGCCTTCATCGACAAATGGTCAGATAGATAAGTCACGATGAATGAGCCGGTTTGCGACAGCACGCATTTTGCCTGCCCCATTCGCTCCAAATACGCTTATACTTTTCTGCCTATACACCCTTTCAGGATCATCATGACGCACGGGTATGACTGGCTTTCGGATGTGGTTAAGCTGCCCTTGAAATGGAGCGCCAGTGGCGAGCCGTTGAGCCTTGCCGTTGTGCCGCCGTGGAACAGAACCGTGGCTGCAACCCTCATCTGCGTGCTCGCCGCGATCGTTCTCACCTGGCTGGTTTTGGAGATGCGCATCCGCAGCCTGAAGCGGCGGCGCGACGAGCTGGAGGGCCTTGTGGTGGAAAGAACCGCGCAACTGGAGATCGAGAGTCAGGGCCTGATGAGGGCGCGCGAGGCGCTGCAATTCCAGGCGGCGCATGATTCGCTGACCGGGGTGTGGAGCCGGGGCGCGATTCTGGACCAATTGGGACGCGAATTAGAGCGAGCAACGCGGGAACGCACCGTGCTCACCGTAATCGTCGGCGACCTCGATCGTTTGAAGGCCGTCAACGGCGCCCACGGCCACGTTTGCGGCGACTTTGTGCTGCGCGAATCGGCCCATCGTCTGGTGGGATTGATGCGCGGATACGATGCGGTAGGCAGGTACGGCAGCGAAGAATTTCTGATCATGTTGCCGGGTTACGATGCGGCGAAGAACCCGGCGCGCACCCAGGAGCTGGTAGACGCGCTGGCCGCGCGGCCCTTCGATTGCAATGGAACTGAGATCAACGTGACTTGCAGTTTCGGAGTGACCGTTGCGTGGCCATGGCTCGATCGAACCACGATCGACGATCTGATTCGCCGCGCCGACAAGGCTGTCTACCAGGCAAAGCACAACGGACGCAACCGCGTGGAATTCGATCCGCCGTATACGCCGGAGCAGGCCAAGCTCTGAGCGGCGAATTCAACAATTCAACTTGCGGTTGTGAGCCCGGTTGGTCGATCAGCGCCGACCGGAATTCGCTCTAGCTCATTTTCGCCCTTGCGCCGCGCCAGTAGAGGAGCAAGCCGATGAGGATCGAGATGGCGGTGACAATGGCCACCTTGAGCTCGAATGCGAGCTTGTTGGCGGAGTCGCCGGGAGGAACGAGGGAAACGAAAATACCTACAAGGACCACGAAGAAGCCGAGGCCAGCACAGATCCACACGCCCAGGATTCCGCCGGGAACGAGCACGGCATGCGGGTTTTCGGAGCGGTCTTTGCGACTCGCCAGTTTAATGACCGCCGCGAACATGTACAGGAAGGGAATGAAGTAAAGAATGATGGCGACGTCGACCAAGGATTGATAGGCGCCCCGCGTGGATTCGCTGATCTGGCTTAACAACAGCACTGCGCCGGAGATAATGGCCTGCACGAGGATCGAAATCCAGGGCGTCTTCCACCGGGGATGGATTTTGCCGAAGGCGGCGGGAAGATAGCGATCGATGCCCACCTGGAAAGGCACGCGCGCAACGCCCGCCACGGTGCTGCCGATTCCGCCGGCGTTGCCCGCGGTGACAAGAATGGCGGCAATGATGCCAAAGAATCCGATGCGCAACGCGACGGAGCCAACCGCGATGGCTTGAAAGACGCCGCTCTTGGGGTCGATGTTATCCGCGGGAGCAAGCGACAGCACGGCAAATGTTCCCGCAATATACATGAGGGCAATGAGCGCCCCGGCGCCGAAGACGGCGCGCGGCAACGTCTTGCGCGGATTGTGCACTTCCTCTGCCATGCATGAGACCAGTTCGAGGCCGGTGAATGCAAAGGCGATCTGCGACCAGAAGTTGACCGTGTCCCAGTTCCAGGCGGGCAACATGTTGGCGAGGGTGAAATGCGTAACGGAGCCGTGGCGCGCGCATACGGCAATGGCCACGACAACCAGCATGAGTAAAGGCACATACGTGCCCACGCCACCGGCGTTCTGCAGCCATTTGCCGATGTTGAGACCAATGATGTTCAACACCACGGCGATCGCCAGCAGGGCAAGCGAGACCCAGAGCAGAAAGGAGCGGTTTTGCGCGAGCGCCGCGCCGTGGCTGGAGGAGATGTAGGCGGCCATGGACGCGCTGGCCAGCAGCAGGCCGGGGAAGTAGAAGACGGTGTAAATCCAGTAGGTCCATCCGGCGACGAAGCCGTGAAACGGGCCGAAAGCGTCGCGCGCCCAAGCGTAAAGGCCGCCTTCTTCGGGAAAGCGAGACGAGAGCTCGTTGATGACCAGAGCGCCGGGGACGAAGAAGAAGACCGCGGCCAGCACCCACAAGCTGATGGACGAAGTGCCGTTGTGTCCGGCGGCGGCGATCCAGCGCGGCCCAAGGACAGCGGCGATGTTGAAGAGCATCACATCCCAGAAGCCCATGGTCTTGCGCAACTGCGATTTGGGATCGCGCGCGTGGGGCGCGGGGATGGTCATGGAGGCCCCTGGGGCATAGCGATGGAGGAAGACTCCATGCGGAAATAATAACGGCTGCCAGCTTCATTCGTCGCGCTGCCAATGCTCGGTGCGGCCAATTATGGGAACGAGGAAGTAGCCGTGGAGGCGGAGTGTTTTGCCGCCCTTTTCAAGCGTGAGCGAGGCGCTATAGATTTTGCCGCTCTCGGGATCGAGAACCTGGCCGCCGGACCATTGGCTGCCGTCCTGCGCAAATCCCGAGAGCACCTGCAGGCCCACGAGAGGACGGTCTTTCAGGGGGCCGCTGCAGAGGTAACAGGTGGGATGGGGAACCGGTGGATCGAAAAGGGTCTCAATGGTCCCGAAAAGTTTGCCGTTCTCTTCGCGGATTGCGACGATGGACTTTACTTTGCCGGTTGCGTCATCGACGGTCTTCCATCGGCCCACGGGCGAGACTGGGGTGGGAGCCGGCGAGTGGACGGCCTGCCCCAGCGCAGATAGGGAGAGCGCAATCGGCGCGGCGAAGACGAGAAACAGAGCCCTAAATGTGAAGAGACCGATGCGGGGAAAGGACATGGTCGCGAATAAGGTTCAAGGGATTAGACGCGGGACTTTGCCGCTTGGCGTTACTCCGCTTCCTTCGCGGGCTCGGTGGTGTGGGATGGCAGATTTGCGGGGTCAAGCGGCTCGAGCCCCTCAGCCGTTGCCGCATCGAGCAGCGCCGGCGAGGCGGCGACGAAGGTGATCGCGGTGCCGGGGAACATGTCGCGCGCAGTGAGCGCAGAGCCGAGTTGCAGAGTCTCAGGCCAACGAAGCGTGGTGCGGTCGAGAAGCTGCCGCGCGGTTTCAAGAACGCCTGGATTCAGAGGCTGCTGCACCATGCGCGCGGACTCGGTTCGCAGAAGCTCGAGTGCAGCGGCGGCGGCTTCCGGCGCGATTTGGCCGGACCGTTCGCGGCGCCTGATGGCCGCATACACCTCAAGGGGAGTTGCGGCAGAGATGAGCTTGCGATTGTCTTCCACAGTTTCCATGAGATGGATAAGCGCATCGGTTCCAGGCTCGCGCACAAACAGCCTGGCGAACGCCGTAGCTTCAAGAAAATAGAAGCTCACTGGCTCCCCCGATCCTGATCGATGGCAGCTCCTACGGGCTCGCCCTGCACTTCAATGGGATGGAAGCGCTGCGCCTCCTCGGGAATGCCGGCCTCGGCGCGGTTAAGCCGAATGGTTGTCGTAGGATAGGCCGGGGTTTTGGGGTTGGCGATTTTGCTGGTGAGGACGACGCCGCGCTGGATGGCTTCGGCCAGCACGACTTGCCGGGTTTCAGGATGCTGGTTCCACCGAAATGCCTTACGCGGCAGGAAGGAATCGCGGAACCACTTGAGCGCAATGAAGGCGTGGCCACCGCGCTCGGCCTCGGCCAGAGCCGCGCAGAGCTCCTTGACGCGGGCGTCGAGATCGGCGGCCGACACCTCCTCTATCTCGTCTTCTACCCCGTCGACGCGACTGGCAACGGAGCGCGACGCGCGGCTGAGACGCGGAGACGGCTCCTCGCCGTCGATGCGCTCAAAGTAGATGCGCACCTCGTCGTCCTCGGGGGACCAGGTATCGGCGAGGGCGTTGCGGCGCTTGCTGCGGCCGCTTTCGCTGCATAGTTCCACAATGGCCTGATAACCAGGAGGCGCCAGAAAGCGCAGCGCCCGGACGAACCCGGGATCCTGCGAATAGGCAAGCTCATTCAATGCTTCTTCGATAATTTCTTCAGCGGCAGGGATAGTCAGGACGCCGTTTTCCACAGGGCTCTGCGCAGATCTTGTCAGTTTCATCTTTTTCTCCCTCTATTTCCGCCTGCTGTTACGGAGCCAGCACATTCACCGGCCGAATCGCACCTACGGCTCGGAGCCGCTCCGCACGCAACACGCGGCAGCCTTCGATTTATGAATCCCAAGACGCTCTTTGAACTGAGGAAGACGAGCTTTAATTCCTCTATTCCGAGCAACAAAAATGCGATATTAAGGCGTATCTCCTTCAGATCCGGCCATTCTTGCTCTTGCGCGCCGCGGCTATTTGCTGAGGGAAGCGCCGCCTTGATTCAATGGCCTTGGTTTAAAGCTGAGGGAGAAATGTGTTTGAGTGGGAACAACTGGATAGGATTTCGCTGCACCTTTCCAGCCGACCGGGTAAAAAGGCCCCACAAAAACGTTGCAGCTACATTTAATGATTCATCATAGGCATGGTCTTACGACCTGACAACAATTATTTGAAGTGGATTTCTTGGGTGGAATCGTCCTTTTGGGTTCCGTGAGGCTTGGATCTCACCGGCGCGGAGCGGACCTTGCCCGAAAACGCCGGGCACACTCCTGGCCCACATCGGACGCCGGGATTCGTAGAATAAAGCACATGCGCCGTTGTTTGCCTTTGTTTTTTGTCTTTGGGTAGCGTCACAAATCCTGCGCGCCGACGGCCAGCCCTTCGATCTCTCCGGTCCCAAAGTCGATATTCACGTGAAGCGCGGAGCAGCAGTGAATTCGGGGAATCCCGGTGGGCCGGGAAGAGATTTTGTCCAGGCGTCCGACCGCTAGATTTCGTGCTTCCCACCCTTGCGGCAAAGTCAAGAACGCCGCAAGGATGGGGCGCCATTTTGAGTGAAAGAACTCACAGTCCCGAGTTCGTGCTTTCCCAGGTCCCCAAATGCGAGGGATCTCCACCCCACGGACGAGGACCTATCCGTGGGGACCCCGGCCTGGGGCACCCATTTTGGTATGTGAAGAAGCGCTCAGAGACCTAGTTGAAGTATTTGCGGTTCGTCTCGGCGAAGTGCGCCTTGTCGGCGGGTAGCTCGTCGAGCGAGAAGATGGCATTCTGCGCGCAGATGGAGGCGCAGTTGCCGCAGTCGATGCACTCATCGGGGTTGATATAGACCTGTGAGACGGTTGCGGCCGCGGGATCGCCCTGAGCGGGCGCAATGGCGGCGGTGGCACACTCGGCCACGCAAACAAAATCCTTGGTGCAGGCATCGGTAACGACATAAGCCATGGAAATCTCGCTCCTCGATTGCGGGCGCGTTGTGGTTGGCGCCGTTACTTTGAGGTTATCGGCAGAGTTTCGCTGCGGGCCGTGATCTGAATCACGATTAAGGCGTGTCAGGCTCGGGATTTACCCGATTGCGGTACGGCGTAGCGCGTATCGGGCTTGTTTTCGCTTGATGCTCCGCCTGAAACTAGAAAATGCGGACGCGAAGGCCTGCGTTGACACCGAAGGAATTCATGTTGCCGAAGGTGAACTGGGGCCAATCCTGATATTCGAAGTCGACGGCGCGGATGTAGATTCTGTGCGTCCAGTGGAAGTCCAATCCGCCGCCCGCGGTGACCACGAAGTAGCGCCCGTGGGCGTAGTTATACGGGAAGTTGAAGTCGCCGAGGCCAACCAGGCCCTTGGCGTAGGGTTGAAAGCGGCCGACGTCGAAGTGATATCGACCGCCGATCGAATAGGTTTCGGCGTGAACGTTCGCGGTTTGGTGGTACTCCAGCCAGCGGCCTTCGGCCTCGATGCCGAGGCGGCGCTTGGTGTCGAAATCAACGAAGCCCGCGATACCGGCCATCTTGCGCTGGCCGTACTGGAGGGTGTATCCGGACCCCACAGCGCCAACCGACAACCGGGCCCCTCCCTGGTCGCCGGCAGATACGACCTGCGCGTGCGATAGACGCGGCCCGATGCATCCGAAGAAGATCGCCAGTAGGAGAACCGTGGCCAACCGAACCTCGAAGTGCGGCATTCCGGACTGGACCCGGATACCCGACCATTCGTTCTGGCAAAGATTCAAATTCTGCAAAAGTTTCATCTTTCTCCCGCGCCCGCTCGGCGACGACCTCCGCCTTCGGATCTATTTGGTGATGGTGAGCGAAACGTCCTGGTACTGCTGTGCGTTGGTGCTTGCGCCGGTGCCAGTTACCTGGATGACGTAGTTGCCGGGCGCGGCTGTGTTCACGGAGTAGCTGTTGCATCCGGTGACCACGAGCGCGGCGGCAGAAAGCAGAAGGATCAAAGCCATGCTGAAAAATCCGGCGGTGCGCCGGCGCAGGCGCCAGAAGACAAATCCGAAGAGGACGCTGATGGGCAGGAACAGGCCGGCCAACGAGAACTTCGAAGTCATCTGCGGGGAGCTGATGGGCGAGGAATTCATGGCCGAAGAGCCTCCGCCCAACGGATTGTTGGTGTCGATGGTGAGCTGAACGCTTGCGGAGCCGTCTGCCGTGAGCTTCACGCTGGGGCTGGAGAAGTGACAGAAGACTCCAGCAGGCAGCGAAGCGCAGCCTAATCCGATGGTGTCAGCAAAGGTTCCGTTGGAGTTTACGTTCACGGTCACGGTGGCGTTCTGCGAGGTCGCCATGGTCACCCTGGAAGGATTTACTCCCAGGCTGAACAGGGTCGGCGTGCCCGAAACGGGGATTGCGGGCGAGGAGGAGGGGCTATGATCCGCATCGCCGCCATACATGGCGACGATGTTGTAGCTGACGCCTGCGGTGAGGTTTGGAGTGATTGTGGCCACTCCGCTCGCGTTCAATGTGGCCGACCCGACCTGAGTGCTGTTGCTCATGAAGGTCACGGTGCCGATTGGTGGAATTCCAGCGCCGGCGTTCAAGACTGTGGCTACCAGAACGACCTGCGCAGGCGGGCCGGTGGTCACCGAGGAGCCCAGGTTGGTGGAGGTGGGAATGAGGCCGACGCCTTCGCTGATTGAAGTCGAGATGCTGGGCGAGTTGGCTGCGTCGCCGAGGTAGCTCGCCGTGATGGTGTCGGTTCCTGGAGCCAGCGTGGAAGTGGTGAAGCTGGCCGTCCCCCCGGCGAGAGTTGCGGTGTTGAGCGTGGTTCCGTTGGCGATGAAGTTCACGCTGCCGGTGGGCGTTCCACCATTGCCGGTGACTTTGGCGGCGATGGTGACGGCCGCCCCGACCAGCGCGGGGTTGGGAGTGACGGTGATCGCGGTGGCGGTTGTGGCCAGCGCGATGGTGAGCGATGTTGGCGATGAAGTGCTGCTGCCATTGTTGGCGTCGCCGGTATAGGTGGCCGTGATGGAGTAAGTGCCCGCGGCCAATGTTGCGGTGGTGAACGTGGCCGTTCCCGAGGCGTTCACGGGTCCGGCGCCGATCACGCTTCCATTGGCGAGGAAGTTGACGCTGCCCGTGGGCGTGCCGCCGTTACCCAATACCTGGGCGGTGAATGTAATGGGCGCCAGCACCAGCGCCGGGTTGGGCGAAACGGTGAGCGCGGTCTGGGTGTTGGCCTGCACAACGGTGAGCGCGAGAGGCGCTGACGCACTGCCCAGATTGTTGGAGTCGCCGCTGTAGGTGGCTACGATCTGGTAGCTTCCCTGCGCCAGCGCGGGTGTGATCGTTGCGGTTCCCGCGGCAGCGAGAGGTGCGCTGCCCAGTTGCGTGGTTCCCGACGTGAAAGTGACGGTGCCCGTGGGCGTTCCTGAGCCTGCGGTCACTTTGACGGTGGCCGTGATTGTCTCTGGTCCACCGGCGATTCCCGGACTGGGAGTTGCGGTGACGGTGGTCGACGTTGAGGCCTGGTTAACCACCTGGCTCAACGGCAGGGAGCTACTGGCCCCATTCATTGAGTCACCTGCGTAGCTCGCCGTGATGGGGTGCGTGCCTACGTTGAGCGTGGATGTGGTGAAGGTGGCGACGCCAGGATTGCCCTTGAGCGTTCCCGTGCCGATCTGCGTGGCGCCATCAAGAAAACTGACCGTGCCTGTTGGCGCCACAGTGCCGCTGGGCGGAATGGTTACGGTGAAGGTGACAGAGTTACCGTAATTCGAGGGGTTGAGGCTTGAGGTGAGTGTTGCGGTGGTGGGCGCCTGCACATCCTGGTTGAGGACGGCGGATGTGCTGCCCTGAATCTGCTTGGCGGCGTCACCGTTATAGACCGCCGTGATCTGATGCACGCCGGCTGTCAGCGCCGAAGTGGTGTACATTGCAACACCGCCGGCATTGATCGCCTGCGTGGTCAGTACAGTCGTCCCGTCCATGAAGGTCACTGTGCCGTCGGGCGTGACGCCTCCGCCGCCGGAGACGGACACTGTGGCCGTGAAGGTGACGCTCTGACCCACCGCGGATGGATTTGCGGTTGAGGTCAGGGCGGTCGAAGTGCCTTCAAGAACGGTTTGGATAAGCGCCGGAGCCGACGAGCTGGTGAAGTGCATTGTGTCGCCGGCATAGGTGGCGACGATGGAGTGCAGGCCGACAGCGAGCGTGGAAGTTGAGAAGGTGGCGACGCCCGACGCATTGAGCGCAAGGCCCGAGGCCAGTGGGGTCGTATTGCCACCAAAGGTGTCTGCGATGCTGACGGTTCCTGTAAGGTTTCCGGTTCCTGCTCCGGTGACCACCGTGACGGTGAAGGTGACATTCTGCCCGAAGCCGGAGGGATCGGGATTGGAAGCTAGCGTCGTTGTGGTGGAATTGACAGGCTCCGCGGTCCCAATGAGCTCGATGTCGAGCGGCGAGCTGGCGGCGGCGACGCTGGGCTGAGCATCTTCGGTGACGTCGATGTTCGGCGTTTCGGTTTGATTTGCCGGGAGCGTCGGAGTGGCGGCCGGAGCGAAGACAGCGCCAATCGTGCAATCGGCGTTGACTGCAAGCGAATCGCCGTTCGTGCAGGAGTTGGGGACAGTTGCATCAACCGCCGCATTGGTGGTGGGAACGATCGCGGTCAGGTCGAGCGCGGCATTGCCGTCGTTTTCGACCGTCTCATCCTGAGTTGCGGAAGTGTTGCCCTGGCGAATGGGCGTAGTGTAATCGAGCGCGGTGAAGTTGCCCTGGATTTCGCGCACCACCATATCCAGCGTGTCGGTCACGTAGAGGTCGCCGCTGCCGTCAAGGTAGAGACCGACCGGTCCGTAAAGCTGCACAGGCTGGAATTGACCGCCGGCATAGTAGTTGCCGCAGCCGTTCTTGGCCAGCGTGGAGATGAGGCCATTGGCCGCGCTCACTTTGCGGATGGCGGCATTCTGCGTCTCGGCAATGTAGACATTGCCCGCGGCATCGACCGCGACACCCGACGGCGACCATACGTCCGCCTGGTTGGCGGCAACCGGCGTCGCCGTGCAGGGCGTAGCGGCTGCGTTTCCGGTGCCTGCAAAGGTGGAGATGGTGCTGGCCGGCGTAATGACGCCGCTTACCGCAGACACTTCACGAATGCGCTGGTTGGCCGAGTCGGGAATGTACATGTTGCCGGCGGCATCGAAGGCCACGGCATAGGGAAAGTTGATCCTGGCGCTGGTGGCTGCGATTCCGTCGCCGTTGTAGCCGCCCGTGCCGTTGCCCGCGATCGTGGCAATGACGCCGGAGGCCGAACTCACTTCGCGAATGCGATGGTTGTTGGTGTCGGCGATGTAGAGATTCGCGTTGGCGTCGAGAGTGACGCCTTGCGGCTGGTTGAGTTCCGCGCTGGTGGGTGCGATTCCGTCGCCGTTGTAGCCGGCCGTGCCGTCGCCCGCTACGGTTGTGATGACGCCCGTGGCTGCCGTGATGATGCGGATCACGTTGTTGCCGCTGTCGGCAATGTAGAGATTTCCGGCGCCATCGATAGCTACGTCGCCGGGAGTGTTCAGAGTGGCGCTTGCAGCGGGGC
>CAZANC010000114.1:0-10220 GCA_964486495.1 uncultured Occallatibacter sp. | reverse complement strand
CTGTTCTCTGTTCTCTGTTCTCTGTTCTCTGTTCTCTGTTCTCTGTCCACTGTCCACTGTTCTCTGTTCTCTGTTCACAGTTCTCTGTTCTCTGCCTTCGTTCTCTGCCTTCAGTACAGCCCCTTCTCCCCCGCCGGCCGAGTCTTCCATCTCCGGTGAATCCACAGCCACTGGTCAGGATAGCGCCGAATCCACCGTTCCAGCTCAGCCGTCGAGCGCCGCGTGCCTTCCAGAATATCCGCGCCGCGGTCTGCCGTGTGAGGAATCTCGATCTCCGGCCCGAAGTGCAACACGTACTTCCCTTCGCCATGCTCCCACAGCATGAATCCCGGCAACACCGCTGCACCCGTATTGCGCGCCACGTGCGCAAGGCCCGTCCCGGTGCAAGCATCTACCCCGAAAAACTTCACAAACTCGCCCCGCGGCGGCGTCATATTCGTGTCGATCAACATTCCAACTGCCCCGCCTGCGTGAATCGCCGTCAGCAGCCCGCGACCAAAGTCGTCCTTCGACAGCACGAAGTTACCGTGCATGCACCGGATCGCATTCACATACTCGTCGAGCCGCCGGTTATCCAGCCTGCGGATCAGCATGCCCATCGGATGGCCCATCAGCGAGTGATAGAAGCTCGACAGCTCCCACGCGCCCAGGTGCCCCGTCAGAACAAGCACGCCCTTCCCTCGGGCCTGCGCCGCCACAAAATGTTCTAGCCCTTCTGTCCGGATCCAGTCGCGCGTATTCTCGGGCGTATACCGCGTCATGCGGCAGAACTCCACAAGCTGCCAGCCCAGGTGAACGTAAACCCGCCGCAGAATTTTTCTCCTGGTTTTGGAAGGGAGTTCCGGGAAGGCCAACAGAAGATTGCGCATCCCCACACGTCGCAGCCGCCCAAAGCACCAATAAACCCCAAATGCAATGCAGCCGGAGAAGAAGCGCGCAACGCCACGCGGCATGCGGCCCAGGCAGCTCGCAACGGCTACAACCAACCCATACTCGAGGTTCTCCCACATGAGTAAGGATCAGTGTAGACGCTCAACGCGGCGCTGACGGCAGCCTCCGGCCTTCAGGCCCGGTCGCTGACCTGCCGACTCGCTGACTTGCTCCCTATTGCGCCCTGGCTCGGACGAAGTTCTGCGCCACGTCGCGGACGAACTCTACCGCGCCCGGCGGCACCGCAACATCGCCACGTAGAATCGCATCAAAGTGATGCGGCGCTCCGTAGTAAAGCGTCGTGTCATCCTGATTCTGGCTCACGCTGGTGCCGTCCAGGTCAATGCCGGCAAAAATGCCCTTGGTGCGCGAATAGCTCAAAAGCTCCGCGCTCATCTTCCAATCGGTCGATGCGGTTCCGGAGCGCCCCACCGGGCCGGCTGCGGCCGAAGCGTCGCCGCCGATCTTGAACTTGTCCTTCAACAGATCCTGCATGCCGCGGTCATTCACCGCGATCAGAATCAAGTCCGTCGCCTGGCCGCCCCACTGGAATCCGATCGATCCACCGGCCATCCGGATAAATACGGGCGCACTCCACCCGTGACCCGTGCGGCACGTAACCACGCCCTGACCGTACTGAGCGCCCACGAAGAACGCGCCCTTCACCATGCTGGGGACCACAGCCACGCAAGTCGCCGATTTCAAAATGTTGCTCGGAACCGTTCGGTCGCCTGCGTTCATGATCTGGTCCAGAACCACCTTGGCGGCGTCGATGCGAGCCTGCAAATCCTCCTTGGAGGAGGCGGCGAGGGCCGTAGTGGGGAGAAGCAAGCTGAGGAGAATTGAAACAATGGCCTTTTTCATCGTCCTATCCTTTCCATTCCGCTCTTGGCGCTGCGGATGCGAGAACTCTGTGTCGGGAGAATTCGATCCTCTGCCAGTGTCGTTGAGCGGGAGGCTTCAAGGGAATGGTCGGCTGTCTGGCAGCGCCGAATCCTCCTCGACTAGTTTACAGCCCAGCCTACCGCATTCATGGGCACAGGGGTTCCACAGTTGCTATACCCGCCCCGGCGGCGTCATGGAATGTCAATCAACCCGTAATTGCCGAGTGGCCGGTGATACGCCGGGAAAAGTAGCCGTCTCAATGAGTGACTCGGCGATATCACGCCAGCTTCACTCGTCTTTCTCTACGATTCGTCCTATAATCGCCAACACCGCACCGGGCCCCCAGAATCCTGACAACGATCCGAATGAGGAAGCCACCATGAAGAACGCGCATGCACAAACAGCCCTCACCTTGGTCAATCTCGGAATATTGATTTTCTTCTTGACCCATCAGGCCGCGCCTGTGCAGGCGAGCGGCCCCGAGCAGGTTGTTCGCGCCCGAGCGCTGGAGATCGTGGATGCCCAGGGAAGACTGCGGGCATCCCTCTCGGTCATTCCCGAAGGACCGTCGCGTCGGGCGGACGGCACCCCGATAGACCCAAACGGAAAGGTCTACCCCGAAGCCGTAGTATTCCGTCTGATCCGCCCCGACGGCCGCCCTTCGGTGAAGATCGCCACCACCGAGCAGGGTTCTGGCATTGATCTCAGCGGAGGCATCGATCCCACCTACTTGGTGTTAAGCGCCGACGGCGGCGATACATCACTGACTCTAACCAACAAGGACGGACGCCACCAGGTCATCAAACCATAGACCGTAATCGCACAATGACGGTCAGTCACTCATTGAGGCCAGTTTTTGAGTCCTGAGGTATGCCGCACCGCGGCAATGTTGTCAGCGGTCTGCGGTCAATCTCTCACCAGCTTGCAAAGTCTCCGGCATGGTAGAGTTGGGAATCTGAGAAGAATCCCCCCAACGGGAAAGGACGACGTTCCCTATGCATGCGAGACATGGTTCAGAGTTTCTGAAGTGCGCCGCACTGGCGGCAGGCATCATCGCCGGCGCTTCTCTGGCCGCTGCGCAACAGGCAGCGCCCGCTCCGCAACAAGCACCGCCCGCTCCGTCCATTCCCCTGCAAACCTACTCAGCGCCCGATGGGAGCGCGACTGTCGGCGTCCCAGCCGGGTGGAAGGTGACCAAGGGCGCCTATGGCGTTATCCAAATGTCCGGTCCGAACGGCGAGGCAATCTCGCTCGGAAACACGTTATTCGTCCGCAACGGTTCATACCAGCCTGGTCAAAAGGCAAGCGGCCTTATCGCGATGACGCTGCCCAACCAGGCCACAATTACGCAAAAGGTCGAGGCAGTCTGGGAGCAGGCGGTCGCCGCCTCAGGTGATCCGAGTGCGCGCGTCAGCTTGATTTCCGCCACACCTATTCCACTCGGCAGCATGGCTCAGTGCGGCATCTTCCTCGGGAGTATGACGGGCGCGAAAGGCGCATCGAATTTCGAGTCGCGATTCTGTTCATTGCCCATGGACACCAACGGGATCTTCAAGCTCTTCTGGCTGAACGCTTCGCTTCCGACATCTGTTGCTGCTCAGGAGCGCGCCACGGCAGAAGCCGTACTCTCCAGTTACAGGCCGTCCCCAGCTACGCTCGAGGCCCTTCTCAAGCCCGAGACACCACCGCTGCCCCCGGCCGGCGCGGCTGGGCCTGGCGGCGCGCCTATGTCGAGCACGCTATACGCGGAACAACAGGCCCAGGAGAGTAGCGACTGCATGGACGAAGGCGTGATTCGCGGGGAGCCGGAGTGGCAACTACCCCCTTACTGTCGCTGAGATCGCCTGCGTGCGAGGCTCGCGCTGGACGAGAAGTTCGTTCCCTCGTGCCATCCCAGCCGCCTCTCCTATCTGTTTCTCTGAAGATTCCCAATGCCGGGGTTTCTGCGATCATTCACGCATGTACTGGCTCGACTACCTTTCGCTTTGCCGGCAGAAGCGCCAACAGGACTCCGCCGACCACAAGGAATACGATCACATCGAGAAAGTTCCTGTGGACGCCGTGAGTCCAGGCTTCCACGGTTTGAATAGCCATCACTGTGCCATGGGAGATGTGCCACCAAGCGGCTAGAGCAATCATCGAGCGATACTCAGATGGTCTCACTGCGGCCACGAGTAGAGACACCCCGATCGGAATAAAGAAGCTCATAAACATCGGCATGACCTCGCTCTGATGCTCCAAAAGCCAGTTGGAATGCCACAGGTCCAAAGTGAGCGGATAGATGACCGCCAGATTCAAAAGCCCCACGATCACCAGGACGATCCGTGTTAGGAGTTCTCTTTTCACAATGACCTCGTGTGAGCGAACTTGCTGCGAGCGCAGGAGCAGCTACGCAGAGGATTCACAAACTAGCACACACGCAAGCAAAAGGCAAAATATGCATCACGCTGCTGATCCATCGCGTGGAGGCGCTCAAACGACAGAAAGCTGTCGTGAACAGGCAAAGCACTCATGAACGCGTTCTGGGCGAGTGGTAGGGCGCTAATCATTCTGAATTGGCGGACTCCACACCGCATCTCCTTGCGTGGCCAAGACTTCGACATTTTGTTCGGGATTCGGGTTGCCGCCGCTCCATAACTTGCATCGAAGCAAGGGTGGCAGCGTAAAGCCTGTTGAAGTTTGTCAGTCCCCGAAAAATGCGTGGAAACCAAGGAGGTTTGGATATGAAAAAGTTTCTTGCGATTCTGTTGATTGCTAGTTGTGGGGTTGCGGCGCGTGCCGCCGACGACCAGGACAGGTTGGATGGCCGCCTGGACGCCGCCCGGAACGTGATCGACTCGATTATGTCTGTGCCTGACAAGGCCGTTCCCGATGGGATCGCGCGCCATGCGAAATGCATTGCCGTGGTGCCTGGCGTGGTGAAGGGGGCGTTCATTGTCGGCGCGGAGTACGGACAGGGCGTAGTTACTTGTCGCACAGGCCACGGCTGGAGCGCGCCGGTGTTCATTCGCCTGGCCGGCGGATCGTTCGGCTTCCAGGTTGGCGGACAGGGTACCGATCTGGTGTTGGTGGCAACGAATTACAAGGGCTTCCAGGACTTGCTGCATGACAAGTTCAAGATCGGCGCCGATGCGTCAGCAGCCGCCGGGCCCGTGGGACGCGACGCACAGGCCTCCACCGACATCAGCATGCGAGCTGAAATGCTGACCTGGTCGCGCAGCCGCGGAATCTTTGCGGGCATCGATCTGAATGGAGCAACGGTCAGCCAGAATACCGAGGACACCGATGAGTTCTACGGCGGACCCCATCACTTCGACGCAATTCTCCGCGGCGACGTACCTCCGCCTGCGCAGGCCGAGGGATTTCTGCACGCCGTCAGAGAATATTTCGGCGAAGCCGAAATGCACCACTAAGGCCGAATCGCAGGCAGGCGCGGGCTGCCCACCGGCGAGTCCGCGCCGGCTCTTTTGCATCAAAACAAATTTGCAGTCGGAGCATGGACTTGAATACCAACACTGCCACCCCACCTGCGGGCTTATTCGCAATGCCCGCCGAAGCACTTGCGGATTCTCTCGCATCGAAGGAAGTGGTCCCGCAAGGGACCGCTGCGGGAATGAGGCTGCTTTCGTTTTATATCAGCCATGCGGCCAGGAGGCTGAGCCCCTCAAGGCTGCGCAGCCTGCAGAAGGCTCGCAAATTGCTTGCGGCTCGAATAGACCGCGAGCTGCGGCAGAAGAGCGCAGCCTGACGACCTGACGGCTGTATCGGCCCTCACAGACTGGTACAGGCCGAGTGCGCTAAGGGTGACAGGGATGGAGGAAAAGGGGGGAGGGCTGGATAGTAAACGATCGTAATTTGCTCGAAACCCCGCGTGAGTCAAAAAAAGAGGAGTTCCCTGGCATCATGTTTACATGCCGCCGGGGAACTCCTTTCCCCAGATCTGCGTTGTTTCTAGACACAGATTGCTTGAATCTCAGTCACGACACAAGAGTACTTAAGGGTGATGACATAAAGTAACCGTTATCGCCCCTATTTTGTTGCACTTTCGTAAGTTCCGTCCCCTCTGCGTCTGCCCCCGTCTCTGGGCACAAAGGATCGGCCGAGAGCCGACATCGAGAGCTTAATCCGGTTATCGGCGCCCGATTTCCGCATCAAGCGGCCGACGTATGCCTTCACGGTGCGCTGCTCGATCCCTAGCTCGTGGGCAATCTCGCGCGTCGAGTGTGCCCCCAGGATCAGCTCGAGAACTTCTTGTTCTCTCTTCGTAAGCTGCTGAGTCGCGACGGCTTGTGATACTCCAGGAACGCTCAGCAAACGGTCGATCACGCGGCAGAGAAGCCGTCTGGGAGCCCAAATCGACCCCGAAGTCACCACGTCGATGGCGCTGCGAACCAGTTCGGGGCCTGCGGTCGGCCCGAGATAGCCTCTGGCCCCTGCGATGATCGCACTCAAAACCAGCTCATCGTCGCCGTCCGGACCAATCACGATCGATCGCACGTCCGGCCGCACCCGCAGAATCGTCTCCAGCGCCTCAAAACCCCCTAGCGTGGAATGAATGTCGACAACAATGAACCCAATGTCGACCAGCGCCAGCAGTTCAGAAAGAGGCGCAATCACCGGCACAAGCTGGCAAAGCTCATCCTGCGCGGGCTGGTCAAAAATGCTCGCAAGCCCGGCGACGCGAATCGGTTCATCCGCCGCCACCCCAATACGAATTGTGTCAGGACCACGCTTCGACGATGTCATCCCCACACCAGTCTTGGTCCAGCAGGAGTCATACCAGCCTTATGAGAGGCTGGTTCATCTTGCCTTCAGGAGATCCAGGGAGAAAATACGTCAGCGCAACTTTGGTTACGAATGAGTCTTGAATTGAATGATTATTCCCGCGAGTCGAAATCGAAATACCACCAACATCCGATTCGCTGGGAATTAGGTGTAGGTCGTTGACGCTAAGGTGGCATCCTTGCTTTTTCGATCATGGGGCCCTCGTGCATCGATCCTTCATCCGTCTTTATTCTCATTGCTCATGCCTGGCGCGGATTCGATCGATTCTCACAACTTGGGCAGCACAATTCCCTGCTGCTTTTGATATTTGCCCTTGCGATCCGCGTAGCTCGTCTCACACGGCTGATCGCCGTGGAAGAACAGAATCTGGCACAGCCCTTCGTTCGCGTACACCTTCGCCGGCAGCGGCGTGGTGTTCGAAATCTCAAGCGTGACAAATCCCTCCCACTCCGGCTCGAACGGCGTCACATTCACGATGATTCCGCAGCGCGCGTAGGTCGACTTCCCAACGCAAATCGTCAGCACGTCTCTCGGAATCCGAAAATATTCAACCGACCGAGCCAGCGCGAATGAATTTGGCGGAACAATCACTGAATCCGCCTGCACAGAAACAAACGACCGCTCGTCGAACGCCTTGGGATCGATAATGGCGCTGTTTACATTCGTAAAAATCTTGAACTCGTCGGAGACTCTCAGGTCGTAGCCGTACGAAGAAAGTCCATAGGAGATCACGTTGCCGGCCACCTGCTTTTCGCTGAACGGCTCGATCATCCCGTGCTTCAGGGCCTGTTCCCTGATCCATCGATCACTCTGTATCGACATGCGTCTCCCGATCCGGCAGTTTTAGAGCGGCCACCGGCGGCATTGCTGGTTGGCTCGGACTCGAAACCCCATCTTAAAGCAAAGCCCGCGCCCGCCGACAATTCGCGCTGCCCCCGTTGCTGCATTTCCGATCCCATTCACCCTCGGCCCGTGCCTTCCCGGTCCCCGCCCTTCTCGGTCCCCTTGGTCCCTTATTCCCTGCCGGGGCCCCCGGCGAGCGATTTTTGCTCGCTGGGGTGGCTTGGTCCCCTGCTTTTCTAATCGCAACAAAATCTGTAGTATGGGCGGTGGTTGTGGTAAGCTACGCAGCATTAAGTTCGCGCCAGCGAGGTTACTCCATTGATCAAGCAGGACATCGTTCACAACGTGGTCGAGCGCACGGGCCTGCCGCGCACCAAGGCTGAGGCGGCAGTGGACACGGTCTTCGAGGGCCTCAAGCAGGCTTTGGCGGCCGGCGAGCGCATCGAACTGCGCGGATTTGGCGTCTTCAGCGTCCGCGCTCGCAAAACCGGCATCGGCCGCAACCCCCGCACCGGGACTGAGGTCAACATCGCTCCCGGAAAGGCCGTTCGCTTCAAGCCAGGCAAAGAGCTGCATACACTGGAGCCTGGCGCTTCCGGCAGCTGACAGCATTGTGGGCTCTCGAATCTCGGGCCGCCCTCGCGGATCGCCCCCGGCGAGCTCCTCCGCCATGATTTGTGTGCGCGTACGTTTCGAAGGTTAGAACCATCAGTTCTCGATCACTAATTCCCCGAGTCGACCAACCCCAGGACCCGACTGTAGGGCGTGTCGGCATCTACGCCCCTCAAGAAAGGTTCCGGTTGCTTCCCCTGTCTCGACAATTGCCTCGAGAGTTGTTTCGTGAATATGGTTTGCCGGCGCTGCTTCTCCTTGCCAGCATCGTCACCACCACCGTGAACGGCGCGCAGTTCATGCACAACTTCCTCCGCGGTCTTCCACCCGTCGCGCGCGAGAGTGATCTTTGGCCCTGGGGCTGGTTCCTCCGCCACCCCGCTCTCTTCTTCACGGGTTTTGCCTACTCGCTCACCCTGCTCGGCATTCTCCTCATCCACGAATTCGGCCACTACGCCGCTTGCCGCGCGCATCGCCTCCGCGCCACTTTGCCCTGGATCATCCCCGCTCCCACGCTCAGTGGAACCTTCGGCGCCGTCATTCGCATTCGCACCCGCATCCCCACACGCGACGCTCTCATGGATGTGGGAATCTACGGCCCGCTCGCCGGCTTCATCGCCTCAGCGCTCGCCGTTGCCGTCGGCCTCATGCTCAGCGTTCCCCGCGCAGCCGGCGCATCGGAGTCCCTCGTTCGCTTCGGCGGCGATCCGCTCACCATTCGCTTGCTGCGCCATTTTCTCGCCCACTGGAACCCCGCCGTCCCCTCCTTCAATCAGGCCTCGCCGCATCCCATTCTCGTTGCCGGCTGGATCGGCCTCTTCATCACCGCGCTCAATCTCATCCCCGGCGGCCAGCTCGACGGCGGCCACATCCTCTACGCGCTCTCCCCGCGCCTGCATCGCCTGCTCACCAACATCCTGCCCTTCCTCCTCTTCCTCGCCGGAGCCGTCTACTGGGTCGGCTGGATCTTCTGGGGCGTCTTTCTCCTCATCCCCGCGCTGCGCCATCCAAAAGTTTCCGAGGTCACCGATCTGTCCCCAACCCGCGCCATCCTCGGCGTCTGCGGCCTCATCCTCTTCGTCCTCACCTTCACGCCCACTCCCTTTTACGACAATTCGCTCCTGCAACTGCTCAACATCGACCCCTTCACTGCACCGCATTAGCCCGCCTGCAACTGCTCCCAAACAAACGGGCCTGGCTTTGCCTTCGCCCCTGCGCAAAACAAACGGCGGGACCGGGAGTTTTCAGCCCCCCGAACCCGCCGCGTCCACACCTATACTCTCAGGCTGGGGAAAAGACCAACCCGGCCCATCCTCCCTCGGATCAGCTCCCCTTTAGAATCCCTCCACCGTGGCCGGGTCAAACTGCAGAGCATGCAATTGGCAAACATCGAGGCCCTGTTGGTACACCTCAGAGGTTCCGTCACTGAAGACCAGCTTGAAATCCTCGTGGCACACGCCGCGCCATGCCGGCGGAAAGACGATTAACGTTCCCATCCCGACAGGCAAAGCTGAACGCCCCAGCACATCGGTGCCCCAGGAACCCTGTGAATGTGGCGAAACATACAGGTTGTTCAGTTCCTTCCCTGTGTTGTTCAGGAACCAGAAGTTCGCCCGGCTCTGCGGAATCGCCTGCTGCGGAAGCACGCAGACCAGTAGAACCGCAGGCAGAATCGCGGTGATAAGCAGTTTGGTAAAGGTTCGCATATTTTCCTCCTCAAACCGGCCGGAACCCATTCATGGCGTGCTGCTCTTGTCCCTTACCGGGGAAACGGAACTTCACGCTCATCAACGCGGCCCGCAGTTTGTTGAACATTGAGGCAGTTGGTCGACGCCCTCATCGTTGCTGCGTCAACGTTTGCCGGAAAAGAACTGCGGTCTGCCGAAGGGCTGCTTCCAGAGTCCGCAGACCGCGCTCATGACTGCACGGAAGCTGCCACGGATCATAACCGGCGAAATCGATCTTCAGCAAGTGAATAATTCGGCGTTCGGCAAGCTGATCATTTGGCGCGTCCGCCGGACACCAACTCACCTCGGCCCGGTCTCACTTCGATGAATTGATCTGGTCTTCAATCTTGTAAAGGACCGTGTGCTCGATGGTGCATACCTTATCGATCTCCGAAAACGCTTCGTCGGTGCTCAGCTCGGGATGAACCTTCTTCCAGC
>CAZANC010000113.1:0-10229 GCA_964486495.1 uncultured Occallatibacter sp. | reverse complement strand
CCAGCAGCGGCGCAACATCGACGAAGCTGTAGATGTCGTAGGGCCAGCCGTGGAGTAGAACCACGGCAGGGCCATCGGCCGGCCCGTCTTCTGCGTATCCAATGTTGAGCAGGCCGGCATCGATCTGTTTCAGCGAACGGAACGACGTGTTCGCCCCTGGCGCTGCCGCGGGCGCTGCTGTCGATTGCGCATTGCCGGTAAGTGGCTGGACAACTTCTGCGAAAAGCGCGCCCGGTGCCAGCAACGCAGCTCCTGTCGATAGCCCAGCGATTGCGAAACGCCGGCGTGAGATTTCGATTGCTTCTGGGTTCTTCATAAATCGCCTCCTTTGATTCGAATGCTGCTTGTTCGTCGTGCTCTCGATGCCCTTGATTGAGACTTGCCCGGGCTCCACTGACTCGTGATGATTGTGAGGCGCGACAGGCTCTTCTTGGATTAGCCGAACGTAAAGTCAAAAGCTTCGACGCCCGGATCGAGAAACTCAATCTGAAATTGGCGATCAACGATGGGCTGCGGTTGGCGGATCAACTGGTAGAGCCGCTGCTCGATCACAGTGCCGTTGCCCTGGCTGTCCACGTCGACCCCATGCGCAATGCCGGGCGGATGTCCATCGATCATTACGCGGAAACGCACGGAAGCTCCTGCCGCTGACGGGCCCATGATGAGGTGAAGATCGCGAGCATGAAAGCGGTACGCGATCTGCCCGTTCGGGACATTCAGCAAGGCAAACTGCTTCTTTGCCGTCCAGTCACCTGAAAACGCCCATTCGTTGAGCTTCAATGTCGAGGGGCCGACATAGACGTGGCGCTTGTCCCAGGCTTGCCGGCCGGGAGACGCGAAATTGTCGGCGCGATCATAGCCGACATAGGATTCGGGCGATCTTAAGTCGGCCCAGTCGGGCGCAGCTTCGATGCCAACGCCCTCGACCTTAGCCAACTCATGACCGAAGCCTTCAACTCCGGCCTCCGTCAGCAATTGTTGGATGACTCTTTCTGACTGCTCGTATTCGCCTTCGCCGAATTGATGATGCCGAATATGCCCGCGCGCGCCGACAAAATAAAGAGCCGGCCAGGAATTGTTATCAAAAGCTCGCCAGATCGTTAGGTCGTTATCGACGGCGATTGGATAATCGATCATCCTGTCCTTTACGGCCCAGCGAACATTGTCGATAATTTTTTCAAATTCGAACTCGGGCGCTTGCACGCCGATGACAACCAATCCGTGGTCTTTGTATTTCGCGGCCCACGCGCGCAGATAGGGAAGTACCCGAATGGAGTTGATGCAGGAGAAGGTCCAGAAATTGACGAGGACGACGCTCCCGCGCAGGCCGCGCGCCGTCAAGGGCTGCGAATTGAGCCACGTTGTCGCGCCGCCAAAAGACGGAAGATCACCTTCAACGGGCAACCGGGCAGCCCCAGCCGACTGCGCGTTCGCGCATCCGGCGATGCCGAGCTGGGCGGCAGCGATGGTCATTACCGCATTGCCCAGAAAGCGGCGGCGGTCCGTGTTGATTTCTACCGGCACTTATTTCATTCCACCCGATCGGCATTGGTTGCGCCGATGCCGAGCAATGCATTTCTACCCGAGCATGCAACCTCGAAATTCGTTGGCATCTGGGACGGCTAACGTGCTTCCATGAACTGACGCACGAGCGCTGCAATCTCATCGGCTCTTGTATCCAGCGCGAAGTGCCCCGCTTCGAGCACGTGGACCTCTGCGCTCGGTACATCCTTTCGGTAGCGTTCCGGCTCGCCCAAATCGAACGACAGATCGTGCTTGCCCCAGATGACCAGAAGCTTTGGCTGCGTCTTCCGCATCCATGCCTGCCACTTTGGGTAGGCATCGACATTCGTGCGGTAATCATAGAAGAGATCGCTTTGAATCTGGGCCTGCCCCGGCGAATTCAGAAATGCATACTCATCGGACCAAAGATCCGGATCGTAGAGCTCGGTCCTGGGATCGTCGCCGACATGGCGCGTTTTGGTGGCTTGAAGCGAGAGCAGATTGGTGCGCAACTTTTCTTCGTTGCCGGGCCGGTCGGCCCAGAATGCCCGCCGCATTACCCAGTTGGCGCCGAGGCCTTCATTATGCGCGACCGCATCCTGAACGACGACAGCCTGAACCCGCTCGGGGTGCGCTAATGCCATGCGAAAGCCGACGGGACCACCGTAGTCCTGCATGTAGAGCGTGTAGCGTGAGAGGCCGAGCGCCTGAGTGAAGCCGTCCATAACGGAGGCGATGTGGTCGAATGTGTAAGCGAATTGCGCGGGGCCGGGCCAGTCGCTGTGTCCGAATCCTGGGTTGTCGGGCGCAACCAGATGAAATCTGTCTGAAAGCCTCGTCAACAGCGCCTGGAACATCCGCGAAGATGATGGCAGACCATGCAGCAAAAGGATGACCGGAGCATCTTTCGGCCCCGCTTCCCGATAGAAGATGGAGAGTCCGTCGACTGTGACGGTGCGATAGAAGACTGGCTGTTGCATGGGTAGCTCCTCTTGGCGGGCGGCATTTTGCGCATACGTGGCAAGGGCGGCGGCGAACACAATTGCGATTGTCGCTAAGGCACGAAGGATCGATTTCATGGTCTGCATTGGTCCCACGGCGAGCTACGCAACTCCAAACATCACTTCGAGCTCAATCTGGCGTCCCCAGGGGAAAACTGGCGACGCCGATGACCGGGCGGACTGCTGTGTGCCGCTCCATTAAATGGCGTCGCGCTGTACTTGACGTCGGGGGGATGCGCGATTCAACGCTTCTCGTAAGGGTGGAAGATGTAGTCCTTCGCCTTTACGACCGTATGGCACGCGTTTCCGCAGTCTGAGGGGCTTTTGGGATCGGCGGTGAACTTGTCCGATGCGGGATCGTAGTTGAACACCGCGTATCCCCACCCGCCGTTGCTTTTCGGGAATCTGCTGCTGTCCTTTTCCATGACGAAAGCCTGGGTAAAGAAATCCGGCACGTCCACGGCGAATTGCGCCTCCGTGCTCTTCTTCGTCTTCCACTGGAGCTTCACGATCATGGAGCCCTCCGGAAAAGGCTGGCCGTTGCCGGGGATGCCGGCCTTGTACGCAGTGATCATCTTCGGATTGGCGACAATGACTTTGAGTATGTCGTCTTGCCGGGCAGAGGAGACGTCAGCCCAGTCCTCGTATCCCCTGAAGTCGGAGAACGCGATTCCGCCCGGAGATATCAGCGAGTACTTGTCTTGCGCGCTCGGCGAGTCCTTGTCCTGCGCGTGAAGGGCCGTGAGGAACAGCATAGCGAGCACTGTTACGACGGCCACAAAGATCGTAAGACCGGCGAGACGTCTCACCTCGGCGCGTGTCTTCAGCTCCTTTTCTTCCTGTTCTTGCGTCACAGATTCCTTTACGCGTTCGGACATGGTGGTTTCTCCTTCACAAAAAGTCTTCCGGGACTCGTCAACCTGCATCTCGAATCCTTCCGATTAAGCCAGACGTGAGGGGAGTAAAACAATTGGACTATGGTATCGGCGATACCTTCGTATCAGGTGGGCTGAAGGGAGTTTTCTTCGCTTTGGTCGATTTTCGGAACAAGCTGGATGGGGAAAAGCCGTGTGTCTCGGGCGTGAAGACACTGCGGTCGATACGAAAGTATGGGCAATACCATCGTCCAATTGCGCGGCCAAGGTTGTTCTGCATTAATCGGGGCAGTTAGTTTGACGAGGAGATAGAAATGAAACTCTCGCAAATGCACCGAGCCGCTTTGATCGCAACGATGATGCTGATCCTGTCGTCCGGACTCGACATGAAAGGATTCGCTCAGGCGAAATCCCCGCAAGGGGTCAAAAACATTGTCCTGGTTCACGGGGCCTGGGCGGATGGATCGTGCTGGTCCAGAGTGATTGCGCTCCTCGAAGCGAAGAGTTTTCATGTGGTCGCTGTGCAGAATCCTTTGACCTCGCTGGCTGACGATGTTGCGGCGACGAAGCGCATCATCGCGTTGCAGGACGGACCGGTAATACTAGTCGGCCATTCCTACGCCGGCGTGGTGATTACCGAAGCGGGTAATGACCCAAAGGTTGTCGGGTTGGTCTACGTGGCAGCGTTCGCGCCCGGGGATGGTGAATCGATCAATTCCGTCAGCAAGCCGTATTTACCCGCTCCGCTGGGCAGCGAGCTCCGGCCCGACGCTCAAGGTTTTCTAACGGCGACTCCAAAAGGAATTGCCGAAGACATGGCGCAGGATCTCCCGGAGGGGGAGCAGCGGATACTCACTGCAACACAGGGTCAAACGGCGGCATCTGTCTTCGGAGCCACGGTCACGACAGCTGCGTGGAAGAGCAAGCCATCATGGGCCCTGATTGCGGGTAACGACCGGGCGATTCCTCCGGAACTCGAGAAAGATGAAGCAGCGGCCATCAAGGCAACCTCAATCACCGTGCCATGTAACCATCTGGCCATGCTGTCGCACCCGCGGGAAGTGGCGGAGTTGATCGAGCAAGCGGCGGCGAAAGCAAAATAGAACAGATAAATGAAGGCAAGTTCAAAAGAGCAAAAGGATCATACCTACGAACCGGTTCCGCGATCTCGATCCATCTTGTACATCGCGCCCTGGCGGAAATCTAGCTGATCGCCGGCGAATCAACTGTGACTGTTGAACGGTCGATTGCGAGTTGAGTGTATCGGCCGACCTCGATGATGTTGCCGTCGGGATGGCACATAGAGCAGCGCCATTCCGCAGCGGTCGAGATCCGGTAGACCCATTCATTGACAGGTTTGCGGTTGGATTGTCGGCATTGCGAACACTGGGCAACGATTTGACCGGAAATGCATCGTTACCGCATAGCCGATCATTGAACCCGATTCTTTTTTACGGGGTTCTCATTCTCGTCCGGTTCAGCCGAGGAGTTGGAGAACGATTTTGCCTTTTTTGTGCGGTGCTCCGGCCAGCATCTCGTGTGCCTTGCGCGCATCTTCGAGCGGCAGCACCGACCCGACCTGAGGAGAGATCTTTCGCGTCTCAAACAGATCCGAAACCGCGCGCAATCTCTCGCTCGTAACGTCAGCGTAAAAGAACATCGACTGGATTCCCGCTCGTTGAGGAAGTTGCGCGGAGACCAGGGACACGAGTCGCCCTCCCGCTTTCACTGCCCCGGCACAGCGTTGAACCGTGTCACCGCCCACGGTGTCGAGGACCGCGTCGACCTGAGGCAAGCTTAATTCGAAACCGGGGGCACTCGAATCGAAAATGGTTTCGACGCCCAATGCGCGGAGCATCTCCTGGTCAGTGGAGCGCGCAACCGCAATCACTCGCACTCCGGCGTCGAGAGCCATTGCGACGGCATAGGCACCCACGTTTCCGGCAGCGCCTGTGATCAGTATCGTATCTCCGCTTTTCGCCTGGGCATATTCGAAGAGCATCTGCCAGGCGGCGACTGCGACAACCGGGGCCGAAGCTGCCTCAAGGTGGTTCAGGCGCGGTGGTTTTGGCGCGATCATCCCCGCAAGCGCGACGGCGAACTCGGCCTGTGCGCCGCAAAACTGCGGGTTCGTAACGCCGTAGACCTCATCGCCTATTGCGAATTGGTTCACATCGGGACCGAGCGCCTCAATGGAGCCCGCGAGGTCGGAACCAAGGGTCAATGGGGGCTGCGGACTTACCTTACTCTTGCCTTCACGAATGATCGCGTCCCATGGCGCGACACCTACGGCGGCAACGCGCACCAGCACCTCTCCTTTGCCGGGCGATGGTTTCGGAATCTCTTCGACAACGACGACCTCAGGCGGTCCGAAACGATCGATGCGCACTGCCTTCATATGAATCAATCCTCCCTCGCAGGAATTCACTGCCAGCTAATTCAGGAGCGACTCCCAGTTGGCTGGCACCCTTCCTGCTGGGCCAGGAACCGGCTGATTTTGTGGATGCGCATGCGGCGGAAGCAATTTCGCCCCTTCGATCATCTCCTGCGTCTCGTAATCGAAAAACCAGTCCTCACCCGGCTCAAAGCTGGCGATAATTGGATGCCCCGTCGCTGCCGCGTGCTTTGACGCATGCTGGCTGGGAGAACTGTCACAGCATCCGATGTGCCCGCACTCCGCACAACGACGGAGATGAAACCACCAACCATCCGCCGACACAAGGCATTCCACACACCCATTGCCACTCGGCTTCGAGGCAGGGTTGATTCCGCGCCGTTTTTCCTTCATTTCGATTTATCCTTCTTGTTGCGATCGAGTCAAAACATTTCGTAATACATCCATGATTATGGGCGTTTCATGATGACCGCTGACTGACGGTCTGATTGATTGGAATGCTCCCGCGTGTTGTCAATTTCTGTGATTGGCAACCGCCAGCAAACTCGGCTCGAATTATTTCAGGCGGCAGCCGACTCTGCAATTGGACGATGGTATTGGCGATTCCGCGGTATTGGAGGTCCGAGGAATAGGGTAAACGCACCACCCTTTGGCGATGTGTCCAATCCGCACTTTGGTGTCGGTCGATACCTTCGTCCAATAGACGCGTTGTCCCGCTTCTGGTTCCATGAAGGTGCCGCCGATGGGAGCAGTTGTGAACGATGCAACCGCCGCACCCAAAGTCCGGCGGACACCGTATCAAAATTGGAGCCATCAATGAGCGCAGTACAAGTCGATCAGAAGAGCTACGAGATGCCCCCCCGCGAAGGGATCAGTATTGCGCATTTTCTCACCGTCACCGACATCAACCGGTCGGCTCACTACTACGAAAAAGTCTTCGGCGCTCACATTTTGAGCATGGGTGACGGCAACGCGCCTGCGTACCTTCTGCTTGCGAATATCTGGATGATTCTGAACGTTGGGGGCGGGCCGACCCCGGATAAGCCGACGGTAACGCTCAGCGTCCCCGACCCGAATCACATCAACAGCTTTATGAATTTCCGCGTTGCGGATATTCAAGCGTGCTATGAATTATGGAAAAGTCGAGGAGCCGAGTTCATCACCGCGCCGATCCCCAAGTACGGCGAGATACGCTGCTACATCCGCGATCCTGACGGTTATATTATCGAGGTCGGACAGAGCACCGACCTTACGTATGGTTAAAGCTCGGCCCGGACGGGATGCGGATTTAAATGCTTGACGGACAATGGCAGGGCGCTCGAAAGGGGCGCTCCTTCAGCGTAACTGTTTACGATTGCAAGGATTGCCAACGACCAGGTGCAAATGAAACTCCGCCAATGGTACCCGGTTGCTTCTCCGTCTGCGGAGGCTTCCAGAAAGGCAGCAAATGGGGCTCGTACGAACCCTGATTGATTGTGACAAGAAGCGCGCTGAATCAGTACTTCCGCAGAAATTGAGAACGCTGTACGACGGGGATCTGCACTTTCGCACACCTCCCGCTGCGCGCCCGTTTGTTATTGCGAATTTTGTTTCCACTCTTGACGGGGTCGTCAGCTACGAAATTAAGGGCAAGTCTGGCGGCTCAACCATCAGTGGTTCCAATCCTGCGGACCGGTTCATCATGGGCCTGTTACGGGCTTCTGCGGATGCCGTAATGGTCGGCGCTGGAACCCTGCACGACGTAAGCGCGAAAAGCCTTTGGACTCCTGAAGACGTTTACCCCGATGCCAAGCATTTATATGAGGAATACCGAGTCAACGCGCATAAACCAGAATATCCCCTGCTCGTGATCGTTAGCGGCAGCGGCCGACTGGAGTTGGACAGAGCGATTTTCCGAACACCGGCCATGCGCACCGTGGTTATCACAACCTCGGCCGGCAGAGATGAGCTCACGCGCCGAGGCGCTGCGACTCTAGGCTCCGTTGAGATACATGCTTTGAGTTCGAGGAGCGGCAGCATCGCACCGCGGGCGATCCTCAAATTGCTGCAGTCGCAGTTTGGGGTGAGTATGCTTCTCCACGAGGGCGGGCCTACACTGTTCGGTCAATTTCTGGCGGCAGAAGCTGTAGACGAACTTTTTCTGACGCTGTCGCCGCAAATCGCGGGCCGCAAGGGCGATCGAACTCGACCGGCAGTCGTCGAAGGAGTGGAGTTTCTGCCGGATTCTGCTCCCTGGTTTCAAATGGTCAGCGTCAAGGAAAAGGCTGCATATCTGTACCTGCGATACCGGCGCTGGGCGAGCTGAAACCCAGCAACCTTCCGGTGCGCGAGGCACTTGGCAAACTTGCTACCGCTCGCCCCGCAGCGGCCTGATTCCCCGCAGAGCCTTTGTCGCCCAAATTCCCTTCGCGGCCTCTGTTTGCAAAAGAATGTCAAACTACAAGCAGGATCTTCCCAGCGCCACCCTTCTCTGCCGCCGCCTGAGCCTCGGCCGCTTCACGGAGCGGCAGTTTCTTGCTGATCGGGATTACCAGCTTGCCATCTCGCACCGCTTCGGCCATGTACTGTAGAGTCCCTCTGTCGAAATGCGAGAATACTGGCGCCACCTTTACACATGGGTACTTCGCGGCGTTCGGGGGCGCCCCGGCAACCGATGCATACACTCCCCCCGGCTTCACCTTGGCGATCAGCTTCTCGGCGGTTTTTCCGCCGACCGTATCCGCTACCGCATCGAGCGGAGCGAGATTCGCAACCGCGGTGTCGTCGTCGGTTGCGACCACCTGATCCGCGCCGATGGTCTTCGCTTCATCCATCTGCCTCTTCAAGACCCCTGCGATCACAGTCGCTCCGCGATCCTTCGCAGTGAATACGGCCGAGCGCCCGACATTTCCTACAGCACCTACGACAATCACCGTCTGGCCGGCTTTGACTCCCGTTGCTGAAAGGAGCTGGTTGCCGGTCACAGTTACCAGCGGCAGCGCCGCCGCCTCGATCGTGTCAAGGCCCATGGGGATATCCGCGAGAACGTCTGCTTTCACGACGCAAAGCTCGGCGTACGTGTTGTCCGCCATTGCGAACACCTGATCGCCTTCGGTAAAGATTTCTACGTCTGGCCCTACCTCGAGCACAGTTCCCGACATATCGATTCCTATGAGGCTCGGAAAGTTCATAGGATAAAAATCCTTTGTCAATCCAGCACGCCGCTTGCAATCGATCGGATTCACGCTCGCGGCGGCGATCCGCACCAGGACTTCGCCCGAACCCGCCACTGGATCAGGGTACTCCTCGAACTTCAGTACTTCCGGACCGCCATATTCGTGGACAACGATTGCTTTCATATTTCATCTCCTTGCGCCGATTCTCAAACCAGTGGATTCTTAGCTCTGCACTCGGCGCTCGCGCGTCACGGCACCTTTGGCGGCGGCCTCTTTCCTCTTCTTTTGAGGATGAATGCCCAGGTCGTGCCATGACGTTTCCGCGAGATTGACGTCGTAGTGCTTTGCGGCCTTTTTGATGTTCGCGAACGCCAAAGCACGGTCGGAATCCGAGACGTCCATGACTTGATCGAACCGCGCGACCGCGTTGCGCACGTGTTGTGCGTCGGTCAGTGGTTCTTTACGCTGCTTGGGAAACGCGTACACGCTGTCCGGTAAGTCGCTCTGCCTCGTCAACCGTCCATGTTTCTCGTGGGGTTTCCAAGTCGCTTCCGGCATCTCATTGCCATCCTTTCCCTAATAGCTGGAGGGTGGGCGCACCGACCCTCGCTTAGAAAAGATTAAGCCACTCGCGTCTCGAAGACCTATTGGACGAAGGTATTGGTCGATACGTTGGTCCAATGGATTCGTCGTCGCGCTTCTGCCAACCTTGCCCTGAACAGTCACTCGCTCTGACATCGGAAGGAGTACCCAATGGCCGGCACAAATGGAGTGAACGAGACCACGCCTGTGACCGCGACTGCAGCGTCGGGCGCGCTTAGTGTGAACGTTTTTACCGCCCCTGGAAAAACTATGGTCGGCGAGCGGCCAAAGCCTTTTGGCGAAGCGCTCGGGTTTGACCCGATCACGTCGACTCTGATCTTCGGCGAGTATGATGCGGTGCTGGTAGACGCAATGACGACGGTTGCTGAGGCCGAGGCTCTCGCAAATTGGGTTGCTCTGCACAACCGAAACCTGGAGACCATTTATATAACGCACGCCCATTTTGACCACTTCTACGGTCTGGGCATTCTGCTCGACCGTTTCCCCGGTGCCCGGGCGATAACAACGCCCAAGGCGCTGAACGCCATGCAGATGTCTTTCACTCCCCTGGTGGAGCGGCTAGCCCGCCGCATGTTTCCTGGGCAAGTGGCCACCAAGTTGGTTGCGCCTGAGCCTTATGAGCACGACACGTTCACTCTCGAAGGCCACGAATTGCGCATCATCGAGCAGGGCCGCACCGATAGTCCCGATTCGACGT
>CAZANC010000112.1:0-10271 GCA_964486495.1 uncultured Occallatibacter sp. | reverse complement strand
GTCAGGTCATGCATAGCCCATGTCGCCAGCAGTTGCGACAGTGTCACCGTGCCAAACGACGGGTGGCGTCCGTGCCGCCGCAGATCCTCCGCAGTCAGTTTCATTGCGCGCAAATCATCGAGCCCCTTTGCCCGCGCCTGCGCGAAGTCGTCGAGCAGTTGTTCCAGTGTTTTGCCCTGGCTGTAACGCACACGCCCCTCCCGATCGAACGGCGGGAGAGGCTGCCCCTCGCCGGATTCGAGTATCACTCGCGCCCGCGGAATCCAGTTTTCGTCCTCACCGTGGATCAGGTGCGTGACCACTGTTCGCACGCTCCATGTATTCTCGCCCTCGTTGGTCTCCGTCCACATGTCCGGCAATCCGCGCAATAGCGCGTCGAGAGCCGCCGGCGTCCGCTCAAGCAGTGCGATCGTGTTTTCGAGATTCTGTTCCATCCAAATCCTCCCCTGCCCCTATTCTCTTTATCCAGCATCCTTGCGCCTAGTTTTTCTCATCCCTGATCGCTGTTCTCTGTTCTCCGTTCTCTGTTCTCTGTTCTTTGATCTCTGATCTCTGTTTTAACGCAACAACGGCCCGGGAAGTGAACCTCCCAGGCCGCTGCCGGTGGACTGTTGGGATTGGACGGCACCCGATTCAATAGAATCTGTAAGTTGCAGATTCTAAAAAGCACGAAAAGCACAAGAAGCACATCATGCACAGGGCCATAGCACAAATTAGCACAAAATCTCTGGTATGCTTCACGGCTCCATCGCATCACCGGCGCTCAACCTGATGAATCCCGGCCCTATTCACCGTCTGTCTAGTGCGTGAGATTCTGCGCCGGTCCTCATTGTCCAAGAGCATGGCATGAACGCGGTCAGCCACGCCCGCAAACAACCGTCGCAATTCGTCCTCTTCTTGCTCGGTGAGGCGGGCGTCAAATTCAACACATCCGTTGGGATAGCTGAGTACGCCAGTCATGTGAGTCTGTTGTCCATTACCCTTCAGGCCGGTGAGCCATGGATGATGATGTCCGACCTCCGGGAGAAGGCCCCGCGTGACGCGCACTGTCGTGGAGAATCCGACATGCCGTTTGTTTTTCATGTACATGGTAGTGACCATTTTCGCAGTGAGAAGCCCTTGCGAACATGGGCGCGTCCATCAGGAACCAATCTAGTAATCCTTCCCCGTTTCCCACAGGCGCACGGCGGTACGATTATTGAATCCGCACAGGAGGAAAACATGCCTACGCAAAATGAGGCTCTAGCCGAGCGCACGTATAAGCAAGAAGGCTTTGAAGTGGAGAAGCGAGTCTTCTACACCTTGCACGCTGAGGGAAAGTCACCTCAGCGAGACGAATTGCAGAACCACAGAAACAGCAAAGCGATTGGAATGCTCTTCAAGGTCCTCGTGGAAAGAGGACTGCTGACGGAAGAGCAGCTTGACGAGATTCTGTTAGAGGTGACTTTCTAGCACCTCTGAGCGCAATGAAAGCGAGGGCAAAATGGTCTATCGGTGTTGGACGGTGAACTGCAAGACGGCAGGGTGTGGCGTGTGCCTCACGTTACACGTGATTGGGCCGGATGAGAAATTCAAGCACACGCTTTTGCCTCCGGTGGTCCCGTTCACCGTGACGTGTTGCGAGTGTGAGAAACCGCACGAATATAGCGCCGCTGACGTAGAAGAGCGAAACGTTGAGAATCCCTCTTTGACGAATCCGTCCATCGCATTCCTTGATGCAATCGCAAAGGCAACATGGCCCGATTCAGACACGGCAGGATTTAGTGATGCTGACAGTGATGAGGTTGCCGGGGTCTTCTGGCACAAGGGCGGTTACATCCTTAACAGCGATGGGCGAAGGCGAGACTTAGAGCCGGACCTTCCGGGTTGGTACTACTGGTATGACGGCCCGGACCGCTACAGATACTTGCACGGTCCATGCAACACAAAGGCTGAAGCTGAGTTTTACCTAGAGGTCAATGCCGCTTGAAAGTCATCTTTGCAGGGTCACCGGACATCAAGGCGAAGCCGGGCCGTGAGTTGCTCGAAATTGGCATCGGGGACGCCCACTCACATGGGATTGAGATTACAGAGGTCCTCTGTGGGCAATCGCGGAAAGGCATAGACAAATGCGCTCGGGAATGGGCAAAAGAAAACTCTGTGCCCGTTGTGGATTCTGGAGCGGACTACGACGCCCACCGTGCTTTCGGCGGATACATGCGGAATCATGAATGGGTGGAGAGCGGAGATGCCTTGATTGCCGTTAGCACGGGCACCGCTGGTACAGAGCATTTGATTCACGTTGCCCGTGCAAAGGGAATGCCCGTCTTTGCAATCTCTGTGACCCGCGTACCGGCTCTATGAGGTTGCGTGGCAGTCCAAGGTTGGGCAGCCCCGCGTTATCCGTCAGTGTGCCCGCTCATGCTCTTGCATGAACGCGGACAGACTTGACAGCTCTTCACCGTTGAGCGCGTGGTCCGCCGTGATCGTAGCGGAGCATTGTCCGTTCCGGCGCGTGATGCTGGCAATTGGCTTGGCTGACTTGGTGGGTGCGGAGACTTCCCATTTGTCCGGGCTGACAGACGAAAAATGCGTATAGAGCATGATGAAAGGCCCCTCCACGGGCTGTGGCCTCCGTGTTTGCGGGGAAGAGCCATCATGCACTAGCGTGAATCCCATGTCAAGTATTTTATTTTGTGCAGCTTAACGTGGCGTACTAACGTGACGCGGTAGCGTGATTCCAAATGTGTGGCAAAACAGCCACAAAACGTGGTAAAATTACCAATTTTCGATAATTGTTCGTTTGTGTAAATAAAAGGATTGCGGCGCTCTTTTGAGGCACTCCCGGCAACATTTGACCCCACCCCCATGTCCTTGTGCCGCAGTGACTTATCTTTGCTCAGCCAAAGGACCAAACACGCTTGGGTGCTGCCTCTCTCTTGTCACAGCGTCCGGCCACACACCGCTGTGTGTCTTGTCCTCGATCTTGAAGTAATGGCACAGCACAGACCTTGCAGGTTGGACAGCTCGCAGTATCTGCCGCCCATTAGCCCGTCACTGCCACATAAAAACCTTTGGTTTATGTGTGGTGGGGATGGGAATTGAGAAGAAACTACGGACAATCACACACAACACCAACTCCTTAGTGGAGTGTGGTGAATCGCATTTCCAATCTAAAGGACTTAATTGTTGGCTAATTAGTACATTAATTGCGCTACATGTTTACTCTTCTGATAACGTGTTGCCCTTGGCACGCATCGGAAGGCGCTTCTTGCCAATCCAATTGACGCTCCGCTTGATTCCGGCCTCAGCAAGACGCTGCACCAATTTGGTGCAACTCTCACCCGCGTGCTGACGGATAATCTGGAGAGATTGCTCTTCCTTGCCGTCACGGTTGCCAAGTTTGCGCGGCGTTGGCTGAATCGGCTTTCCATCAGCGAACATTGAGAGCACATCACCAATGAGCTGACTGCGTGAGACGTTGCGCTCTCGTGCGATCCGTTCCAAACGCTCCGCAAGCGGTATTGGCACCCACCCCGAAACAATTGTCCTGTACATCTGACCCTCACTTTCATTCGCCTACAATGCCCCGTAATCGAGCTATGGGGCACGTAGGCGCGTTTGTTGCAATGTGCTGGCGGGATACCAGCATGGATTTTCAACAGTTCATCCGAATCTGAAAAATGCCCGGCTCCGCTCCCCGCTTACTCGCCCATGAGTAAGCAGACAGAGCCGGGTACATGGAGACCCACACACGGTTGAATTGAGGCGCAAGCGCCCTTGCGGGGCCGTGTGCGGGACCTGTCCCCGCAAATCTAAACTTGAAAAAGACCGCGCATAGTGGAGGTGGGCGATTGGAAGCCCGGCAGGGTCTATACGCGGAATAGTCCCCGCCTTGGAAAACCTAATCTCTCGGGACGGGCCGCCCTTGATTGGACCGTCCCTAGTGTCAGTCCCGCTTATGAAGGCGTGACGATGACGCCCGGCACGGTGCAACGGGTCGCTGGCACTGACAATGCCAGAAAGGTTCCGCGCCTAATGTGTGGCTACTCCGGGCCACGCTCCCCATGTTGCTACGTGGCCCGTTTCGCTCAAACGTCAGTTATCGACTGACGGCGGTTTTAGCTGTGAGATACCTTGACAGACTGAATGGCCTCCGCGAGACGTACTCGGGAATCCAAGCGCCGATAGGCGAGAATTCCAAGCTGTCCCTGCGCGGCCCATGGTTGGTCAAGAATCTTGACGTTGATGCCAGCTCCACCACGGACGCCGATGATGTTACCGGCCTTGAAGTCTCCGTATAGAATCGGCAGCACGCCCGCTGTGGTTGCGGTGGGAAGCGCCGGGGCATTCACGTCATAGAACACGGGCTTGCCAAGGATGCGCTCTGTGCCGTCCGCATCCACGGTAGCAACGGGCGCAAACAGGTTGGTTTGCATCTGAGCGCGGCGGATTGCCAAGCCGGTTGCACGGCTCATAATCCAACTTGCATTGGCCTGATACTGTGCCTTCAGAGTTGCGGTCACGTCAAACAGAGCATTGAGCAATGTCTGCCCATCCGCTGCTGTCCCGGCAAGCTGGTATGCGGTGCCGGTGCCGTTGCCCGTGTTGCCAAAGACGCCCTGTGGCTGATTGGTGCCGGTGCCCGTTGCAAGCAGTTGGCCCTCAAGGATGCGCTGACCTTTCAGAAGGTCATCCACAATGAACTGTTGGAACATTTCAACGTCCTGAAGCAGTTCCCAAGAGGCAAGCCGCAAAGCCCCCGCAGTGAAGGCACTCAGGTCAATCTGTCCCAACGCGGGGTCATTGCCGCCAAAAGTGGCGATAGTGCCCGATGATTCAGCCTTGAGCGCCGATGTTCCAAAGCTGGTTTGCTGTGGGATTTTTACATCGGTAGCTGTGGGCAGAACAAGGGAGGCATCAAAAATGCCAAGGTCCGGCAATGCCAACGGGACAATCTGCTGAATGGTTGGGATATTGATGGCATAACCACCGGCACCGTTTGAACTGCCGCTAGTGCCCTCGTACATTGCCGCGCTCATACCGTTGGAGCGGCGCTGCTGAGTGTACCTTTCAGAGCCGGGGATGTAGTAGCCCCCCACGCCATCAGCGCCAAGCGTCAGCTCATAGCCATGAGCCTTGCCGCCCGATTTGAGAAAGCCATGGAGCGCCCTTGCATACTCAGGAGTGCGTGTCTCCGCAGACAGAGAAGAGACAGAAACGGGATTCATAAACCCCGCTGCCCCGTCGTCACCGGAGCCAAGAAGCGGGCCGCCCGCAATGGGCTTTCCATCACGGAAGAAAGCCCGGATTGTGTTCTGTTTTTCGCGGGCTTCAATGGTTTTGCTGACGGCATGGTATTGGTCCATTGCGGCCTGATAGCCTTCCGATTCCGTGGTAGTCATCACGTGGTCATTGGCTCCAAGCAACGCTTCTGCTTTGTCAAGGGCTGCTTTCTGTTGCTGCTTCAAGTCAAAGAGATTCAGATTCATTTTGAGTTCCTTCGGATGAAATTCTCGGGTTGCCCCGGTCCTGCATCCGAGTCACCCGCGCCGTACTGACGGGGCTTCCACGGCCCGCACGTGCTTTTTCACGTGCGAGGTTAAGGCGGCCTCCCCTGCCGCGTTCACAGCCACAACCGCACGTGTCCACACCGCGTACTGCGGGCGCTCTCGTGCCATCACCCGGCGCTTTTTCACCGGGCAGCAAAACTTGTGTCGATTGATCGAATACGAAAGGCGGAGTTATCGAAGGTGGTAAAACTTTAGGTGCGGCACGGCACGCTTTACGTACCGCCGCACGGCCTAATGGAGACGCTAAGCCGTAGACTCGCGTGAATCCGGGAGCGCATGGAGGCACTCACACCACGTCACGCTGTCATCACACTGCGGCTCGCTCACATTGAGTGCTTCACAGCGGTTGGTAAAGGCCCGCAAGAGCGCGGCAAGTTGGAGGTGGTCAAATGGAAACGGCACTCTCAAGGCCATGTGTACGGTGCCATCCGTAAGGCGGCCAATCACACCGATGCCCTGAAGCCTACGTCCCGGCCAACGGACAGCAAGGCTCTCACGTTCTGCATCAGATGCCATGTGTGGCTTCAAACTCAGTATTTCAATGTCCTGTGTGTCCGGGCTTGCCATGACATACACCGCAATCTGTGCATCCGTTGCCAACTGCTCCAAGTGATTCATACGCTGCCTCTCCCTTCAAGCCGTAAAGACACGGCAACTGCGGGTGCTTCCAAAAACTTATGGGGTCGTGATCGAAAGGCGAGGTGTTACAAATTCACCATAGCGCGGCATGACTGCTAACACGAATAACTGAGGCAAAAAGCCATCTGAATCAAGCATACCGGCAGCATTATGCTAATACGACAACATCTCGCGATTTCTTTCCGATGCGCGTCTACACCCAACGGACCGCACAAGCGGAGTTAATGTACTGTGTAGGGCCGCGCCAACTTTTGCCATACTTCAAGCCTACGGCCAACGTCACGCTAATGGGTCACGGTTAGGTGCTTTTTCTTTGGCTGCGTCCCGCTTGCGTGATGTCATGTCGAGTGATGCGCTCACGTTGCCTATAGGTCAAGGCTACGGCAGGCGTCAAGCTAACCCCTATAGCACCTCAGCCTTTTTTGTTGGCCGCGTCACGTTGCTGCATCCACGTTTGACATTACGCGGTGTTGGCTTTCGTTAGGAATAGCGGCTGCAATTTTGTTTTGCTTTGCCACGTCACGTTGTTGCATCTAGGTCAAGCCTACAGTCAGCGTCACGCTAACAGGAACACCATGCAGATTTTTCGTTTCATGCCAGATGTGATGCGCTTAGGCTGCTCCGGCTAGCGGCATGTGGGCTTGAGCGTTGGCGTGTGTACGGGCATCCTCCCTTCTTCAATTTTCATCCTTATCGCGCTTCTGGCCGGTGGTCAACTTGCTGCTATGCGGAGCCGCTTATCCCCCTTAACACGAAGCATTATCGTGGGAATGTCACGCCGTCAACGCAGAAATGGCGTCCCCGGAGGGACGCCACATAACAATTCGTTTGTCAATGACGGGCGCTTCCATGTGCTGTAACAGAAAGCCGAGAATTGGCCCTGCTCGTCGTGCGCTTGGTCGTGGAAAAGCCGCTCACTGCCACCCCATGCACGAACTGAATTAGAATGTAGCGCATGGCGGCAACAGTTAGTGGCTCCAACCCGAGCATTGAGCAGTTCTCTGAGCAGTGGCTCTCTGAGATCATCGAAGGCAACCCTTCAACCGTTGAACTTGGGCATCGGTTTGCGCGCAAATTGATAGTCCAGTGGCTAGACCTCGACGAATCCACCGGGGAGGTCATCTATTGCGATGGCGCGGGCGATGGTGGGATTGACGCGGCGTATCTTGACACGGGTCAAGACGAAGCAAACGAGGAAGGCCCCCAAGGCCACACTTGGTATCTGATTCAGAGCAAGTATGGGAAGGCGTTTCAGGGTACAACGACCTTGCTCCAAGAAGGTCAGAAAGTGATTGACACGCTCGATGGGAAACACGGTCGCTTGAGCAGTCTGGCAACCGGGCTTCTGGAGCAGCTAACGAATTTTCGCAAGCAATCGTCTGAGCGGGACAAGATCGTCCTCGTCTTTGCCACCATTGCAGCCCTTAATGAAGAGCAAGCGCGTGTGCTCAACGATCTTCGCGCTATGGGCCGGAGCCGATTAGGAACGGGATTTGACTGTGAGTCTTTTTCACTTGCTGCACTGTTCCAAAGAACAATTGACGAACCCTTGAAGTTTGGTGAGCAAGTCAAAGTTGTCGTGAAGGGCAATCTTACGCAGTCCGGCCAGGGGCTCTTGGTCGGGTCAATTTCTTTGATTGATCTGTACACATTCCTCAAGACCTATCGGCAAAAGACTCAGGACCTCGACCAGCTCTATGAAAAGAACGTCCGCCGTTTCTTGGGGGGACGTGGCAAAGTCAACAAGGGGATTCAAGACACCCTCAACGCTCATCCTGAGAACTTTGGCCTTTACAACAACGGCATCACGATTGTTGTAGAGGAATACCACCCTCAAGGCGATTCTCAATTTGAGTTAATAGACCCATTCGTTGTAAACGGCTGTCAGACTACGAGAACTATTTGGGACGTTTTCTTCCGTAAGCTCGATTCCGGGGGGACGGGTACAAATCCTACGCTTGAAGATTGGAAGCAGCGAGCTGCGCAAGGGGTGGTTGTCACTAAAATCGCGCAAGTAGGTAGCAAGGGCGAGGACTTGCTAGAAAAGATCACGCGGTACACCAACAGTCAGAACGCCGTAAAAGAAAAGGACTTCCTTGCCCTAACTTCAGACTTCAGGACTTGGGCTAAAGAAATGGAAGATGAATACAATATCTTCTTGGAAATTCAGCGCGGCGCTTGGGACTCTCGTCTTGCTTTGCAGAAGCAACGGCCCGACATTAAGCAGTTCAAAGTGATGTGTAACGCATTCGACCTCGTTAAAGTGTATGGCTCAGGATGGCTTGGCGAAGCTGGAACTGCGGCCAACAAGAACGGCCCGTTCCAGCCCAATGGCACGATTTTCAAGCGAATCGTCAATCAGGAAGAGCTGAACATCGACGACAGATTTGACATACGTGACCTTTACGCATCGTATCTCCTCAAGACCGCAGCGGACTCCTATAGCTTTGGGCGCAAAGGCAACCCAAGCAGACGCCAAACCCGTTTCTTGTTCTACTTTGTGGTTATCGAGTTGCTCAGAGATATCCTAGTGAGGATGGGAGGCGAGACGAGCAACAAGGCAGTGACCCGTGCGATGGTGAAGCTCTACAGCGCGGACGGGCAAGCATGGAAGGAATTGATGGACGCATCCATTGAGGTAATTGATTCCTACATGACTCCCGGCACCGACAACTGCGTCTTCGATGAACCTATCCTCAAGAACACCTACAACAGTGACTTAGGCAACTTCATGAAGTGGGACCAGCTAACAAAGGCTAAAGACAAGACGCCGATGCTGATTCAACTTCTCGAAGTGACAAAGATGTCGCTTCGGAAAGCCAAGCCGGGCGAACAATCCACCCGAGACCTTGTTCAGAGAGCGTTGCAGCCAACGGCATAACCCATCTCCAGAACGCGGCCCGTATCCGCATACGGGCCGTTTAACCATTAGGAAGCCGCTCACCGTTTTCGTTTCTTGCCCGGTGCTGCCCACGTCCCCACAACAAGTGAGTCCAGACGGTCTTGCCGTCCTTGGACCCATCTTGCATAATGGCGCTCTGTGGTCCTGATTGATTCGTGACCCAACAGCTTGGAGACTTCCTCCATGGGGACTCCCTTCTGTAATAGGTCCACGGCAAACGTGTCCCGGAGCCGATGGCTTACCATGTGCCCGGAGCGGACTCCGGCTGCCTCAAACAGTGGGCGCATGTACCGGCCTCCCCACATTGTCACTTGCGCACGGCTCTCACTCTTGCCATTCCAGAAAAGGTACTCCGGGTTTGGTGAGGGTACAGCAAGAATCTCTTCAGCCACTTCCGTTGGGATAGGAACGGAAACATCCGTCCCCGTCTTTTGCCGGGCAGTCACCACGCGGTACATGCCCTTGGCTTTCTCATGGATGATGTTTGCACGGGGAATTTTCACCGCGTCCTGTATGGCAAGCCCGCTCCACCGCATGAGCTGAATCAAGGCCCGGAGCCGTGCCTTGGTTTCCGGGCTGAGCAACCGTGTGACGCCCTTTGCGTCAAACCGCAACGGCCTCACTGATTCAATCGTGGCAAGCACACGCTTGTACTCAGCGTCCGTGAGCGGGAGGGTGGGAGGCTCATCCGCCTCAACCTTTGGCACGGCAGGGATGCGGTCCAACCAACGGCACTCAAAGCAGTACCGGAGGAAGCTACGGAGCCGCTCCCGCACGGATGCCCGCGTGTTGCTGGACGGATAATGCTCTTCCCACGTTGCCGCGTACCCAGTGAGCAGCTCCCGCGTGATGCGTGCGACCGTGAAGGCGTTCTCTCTTTCGCAATACGCTTGGAAGCGGCCCAACTCACTTTTGTACCGGGACACCACACCACCCGATACGCCTTGGACCTTCTTGTCCGTGATGAAAAGGTCAACGGCTTCCGAGACGGTGTGGACGTTATCTTCGGGCCTCACTTCGGGAGTGCGCCCGGACAATTGGTCTTGGAGCTGCCGCTTGATGCCCTCCGCTTCCTCCCAAGAGCGGGTCCCGGCCTTGCGGCGGTATTGGGTCCCATTCTGAGTCCAGCGGAAGTGTTTCCGGCAATTGCAACGGCGGGAAAATTCATCATCCGCATA
>CAZANC010000111.1:0-10345 GCA_964486495.1 uncultured Occallatibacter sp. | reverse complement strand
GTGATGTCCGCCAGTCCCAATTTCGTCTTCCGCGCCCTCGCCGACCCTACCCGCAGGGCCATCTTCGAGCAGTTGACCCGGCAGGGCGAACAGACCGTTCACGCATTGACTCGCTGTGCGGGCGTGTCGCAGCCTGCTGTCTCAAAGCACTTGACGGTGCTGAAGCGAGCCAAGCTGGTGCGGCATCGCCGCGAGGGACGCGAAACTCACTATCAGGCGCAGCCCGATGCGCTGACGCCGATGGTGGACTGGCTCGATCAATACGGCGCCTTCTGGCGTGAGCGGTTCGATCGCCTTGAAGAGCTTTTGAAAAGGATGGAACCATGAGCACTGGAATTGGGAGCACTGCAGCCCAAACAAATGCAGCCCCGACCGCCCGTACCCTCGTCGTCGAGCGGATATTCCCGCACCCGCTGGAAAAGCTGTGGCGAGCGCTTACCGAGAGCCCGCTGCTGGCGCAGTGGATGATGAGCAACGACTTTGAGCCGGTGGCCGGCCACCAGTTTCAATTCCGCACCGAGCCCAAGCCGAACTGGAACGGCGTTGTTGACTGCGAAGTGCTTGTCGTCGAGCCGATGCGACGCCTCTCGTTTAGCTGGAGTGTTGGAAAAAGCGAAAGCTCCCCTGGCCTGCATTGGATTGTGCTCTGGTCGCTGACTCCGGCCGAAGGCGGCACGCACCTGCGCATGGAACAGTCCGGCTTCAGTCCCGATCAGCAACAGGCTTATGGCGGCGCGAAGTACGGCTGGCAGAAGATGTTCGACGGCCTAGAGCGCGTGCTCGGAGCGCTCTAAACAAACGAAAGTGCAACACGAACGAAAGGCAAAGCAACGCGGCGCTACCCGCGAATTTCAACTAGTGAGGAAACCGATGAAGATCAAATTGACGAGCGTTTTTGTCGACGATCAAGAGAAGGCCTTGCGCTTCTATACGGAAGTGCTGGGCTTCCAAAAGAAATCCGACTTCAGCAACGGGCCGTATCGCTGGCTCACCGTGGCCTCAGCCGAGGAGCCTGACGGCACGGAGCTGCAGTTGGCGCTCAATAATAACCCTGCGGCCAAGGCGTATCAGCAGGCCTTGTTCCAGCAAAGCCAGCCCGCGGCCATGTTCTTCACTGACGACGTGCAGGCCGATTACGACCGGATGAAAGCGCGCGGGGCGGAGTTCACCATGCCGCCCACCGATGTCACGGCCTCCAAAATCACCATGGTCAAAGACACATGCGGCAATTTGCTTCAGCTCACAGAACTGAAGAAGTGGTAGGCCGGCTGCTGGTGAGTCCGGCCAGTTTGCCCGACTCGCCGGCGTGGGCAGCTCCTATGACTGGAAGGCTTCGGTGCGATTTATCGATTGGTTCTGGCAGTCGGGGAGAAATCCCGGCTCAGGCCCAGGCTCGTAGCTGCTTCATCCAATTCGGCCTGCGTGAAGAAGAACTGATGCGTCGGGTTGGAGTTGGGGTAGAACCGGATGATGATCTCAGGTTTTTCAACCGAATCATTCTTGCCGTCGTGAAACGGATATCCGAGATCCTGCATGAGGTGAAGCGATCCCTCATCTCCTGTGGGATTGCCTGTGTCCCCGACAATGGCAAACACGCCTCTGCGGGTGCGCTTGGAATAAACCGACACGAAATCACCCACCCGTACCCCGCGCCGGCGAGCCAGGTTTCCGCGGACGACATAACTGATATTGCGGGCGTCGACATAGCGCCGTGGATCCCGTTCATTCTGATTCTCAATATCGGTAAAGGCGGTTTGAGAAATGTAATAGCCCGGAAAAGGATCCTTTGCGCCCTGTAAAATCGGGCGGCCGTGTTCGTCGATCAGGTAACCGACGATCTTCCCGTGCATGCGATTGAGGTAATGCGCATTCTGAAGGATGTCGAGTGTCTCCATGCCTGGCGGACCGTAGGCGTTAGGAGCTCCATCTACATCTACATCCATTCGGTGCGTCAGTATTTCGAAAAACGGATGCTCATTCCCATTCTGCGCACGCGAGACGACAGGGCCGATTAATGCGAAAGCCCAAGCTATCGCCAAAAAGCGATTCACGCATCGGCAATTCTGCGACACCGCCATCTCCTGATTCCGAATGATTGAGCCGGCCTTCTCAGGCCTTGGACTTGTTTAGGCCTGCGGCGGCGCGAATCAGGGTTTTCAGAGCCTTCTCGTTCACCTTCGCACCTTCGCTGAAATCGATGGCACGCCTCAATCTGCCCTCGAGACTGGAATTGAATAGTCCCGCGGGATCATCCAAAAAGGCGCCCTTGGCGAACGTCAACTTTACCACCTTCTTGTAGGTCTCGCCGGTGCAGATGATGCCGTCGTGTGACCACACGGGTATCTCCCACTTCCACTCCTCTACGACTTTAGGGTCGGCTTGCCGGATCAACGCGCGAAGGCGGGCAAGCATCTCTCCGCGCCAGTCGGCGAGCTCTTTGATTCTCGCGTCGATCAAATTCGACGCAGATTGGCGGGATGCAGATTCGACTTGCTGGGAACCACTCTTTTTCATAAGGCGTCTTTGCCTTCTTCCTGAGCCGGTCAATTTTGACCTTGCTGGATGCTTTCACTGACCTAGTTTTATATCAAAGAAGGTTCCGGCGGATTGACCTCAGTGGCTCAGGCTTATCTCAAGAAAATACCTGTTGCAACAACTAGTTAGGCGATGGGCGCATCTTTGCGGCCGTTGGGGGAATCAAATAGCGTGAGGAAGATTGATTCCGGATTGATTCGTGAGGAGATGAGCGACATGGCAACGAGCGCGGTTTTGACGGCAAGCGAGACGCATGCAATGAAAAGGGCGCCGGTGGTCGAAGGAGTATTGCCGGCGATTCACGAACGGTGGAGCGCGCGGTCGTTTGATGGGCGCGAGGTGAGCTCGGCGACGCTGAAGAAGGTGTTTGAGGCGGCGCGTTGGGCGGCCTCCTCGAACAACGAGCAGCCGTGGCGGTTTGTGGTGGGACGGCGCGGCGACGCAACATGGAAGAAGATCTTCGAAACGCTCGTGGGGTTTAACCGGACGTGGGCGCACCGCGCTCCGGTGCTGATTCTTGGCGCGGCGGCGATGCACTTCAGCAAGAATGGGGCGGAGAACCGGTTTGCGCTCTATGACCTGGGAGCGGCGAGCTCCTATCTGACGCTCGAGGCCGCGACTCTGGGACTGACCACACACCAGATGGGCGGGTTCGACCAGGAAGCGGCGCGGAAGGCGCTGGGGATTCCGGCGGAGTATGCACTGGGAGCCGTGATCGCGCTGGGATACCAGGGCGAGCCGACGGCGCTGGGCGACGACACGCTGATCGAGCGCGAGACCACCGCGCGGACGCGGAAGGCGCTGGGCGAAATGGTCTTCAGCGAGTGGGGAGAACCTGCGGAGTTGTAAAGACACTTCGCAGTTCTCAGTTCTTAGCTCACAGTTGTCAGCGGACCGGGACTCGCTGAGACCTTTTGCTCGGCACCTTCGCCCCTTTCTTGCGAGCCTCGGAAAGGCCGATGGCAATTGCTTGTTTGCGGCTCGTCACCTTTTTGCCGCTACGGCCGCTTTTCAGCTTGCCGAGCTTGAACTCGTGCATTTCGGTTTCCACCTGCTTGGCGGCTGCAGCGCCATATCTTCTTTCTGAAGATTTCTTCTTTGTCGCCATGAATGAATCTCCTCGTTGAGGATGAGTCTAACGCTGATCCCACCGGGCACGATCGCCGCGCGCCGAAGCGAGGCGACGGTTCCATCAATCAATGAGCGTCCAACATGGTCTGATGCATCTTTCCCGCGATGGGGTATCGGCGTTGAGCTCGTGCGATTCCGCGCTTCGCGCGGTAGAGTGAAGCCTGGGAGATCGATTCTTGAGCACGGCGGGAACACGGAAGCGGACGGGCACGGGACGAGTGGGAGCGCGCAGTGGAAGTGGAGCGGCGCGACCGAGCCAGAGAATTCAAGGCCAAAACATTCAAAGCCGGAAGCGCAAGCAGCGGCCGGGTTGGAAGGGACGCGTCGTCCTTGCGTGCGCGGCTCTGGTGGTGGGGCTCGTGGCGTGGGCGGCGATCGCGCGGTCAATAGCCCCCACGGCAAACACGACACAGAATCAATTTGATGTGCTGATTGTGCTGGGCAGCGCGGCTGACGCAGACGGGAATCCGACGCCGACCGAGCTTGAGCGCGTGACCGAGGCTGTGCACGAGTACGAGCGTGGAGTGGCGCCGAGGATGATTATTACCGGCGGGCCCGCGCACAACCGGTTTGTGGAGGCCGAGGTGATGGCGCGGGTGGCCGAGGCGCAGGGGATTCCTGCAGGCGCGATCGTGGAGGAGCGCACGGCGCGGGACACGATGGAGAATGCGTGCGACTCGCTGAGGATCATGCGCATCCACGGATGGGAGTCGGCGGAGGTGGTGTCGAGCGCGAGCCATTTGCCGCGAACGGGGCTGATCCTGAGCCGGCTGCCACTGAAATGGCGGACCCATGCTGCGCCTTCGCTGGAGCCGGAGGGCGAGTGGACGCAAGCGGCGATGACGGCGGTTGAGATTCTAAAGACAGTGCACTACCTGGTGTGGGCGCGGCGGATGGATGGATGCGAAGTGAAGTGAGTAGTGGTTGGTGGTTAGTCGTTGGTGCGCCTCGGCAAACGTTGCCGGCATGCAGGCCGGATCGTGTACGGTTCCGGGCCTAAAGGCCGAATGGTTCTTCCCCACTTATTCAGGGGCCTGAAGGCCCCTGCTCCTTCCGACGTTTGGAGCATGCGGCGAGGGAACTGAGCAGACGGGCTGCAGGCAGCGGCGTCTAAGAAGAAATGCAGTTAAGCCGCGTTGTCCGCCCTCGGGGGGCTCCTGTAAGCTTGTTTGTGATGCATCTCCCAGTCAAGTTATCTGCAACAATCGCCGTTGTTTTCGCTCTGTGTGTGTGCGAGGGAGCGCGCATCGGGGCGCAGGAGCCCGGTTCGCAACCGGGCTCGCAGCAGCCGGATTCGCAGCCGCAGCCGAGCTCTTCATCGCAATCGTCTTCTTCGACGCAGGGGCAGGGGCAGGGCCAGAACGCGGAGACTCCAGCGTACGGGGTCTACCTGGCTGTCGATCCGTTGGCCAAGGTTCGCTACGACAACCGCTTCGACATGTCGCTTGGCTTCGCGTACGACCACATGAAGGCGGGGCCGTCGCTGCTGCAGGGATCGAACCTGGGCGGGCTGGACATGGAAGGCTCGTACTGGCTGACGAGGAACTGGGGAATCGTGGCGTCGGGGCGGGGGTATGTGGGTACCAGCGGCACCGGGCCCAACACCGATGGCCCCAACGGGACACCGATCAGGGGACCCTTTGTAGAGCAGTATTTTTTTGTGGGCGGCGCGGAATGGCTGGGCCCGCACAACAAGCATGGGGCGCTGATTGCTCATGCCATGTTCGGCGGGGTGTATGGCAACTTCCAGAAAGATCTGCTCGGACACCCGCCTGCGGATTTCGATTTCTACTACAACCAGATTGCTCCGGCGGCGATCATCGGCGGGCACTTCGACCTGAACCGCTCGGAACACTGGGTGTTTCGCATCACACCCGACGCGGTGATGACCCACTACAACTTCAAAGCGGCTCCTCCTTCAACTTCGTCGTATTCACAATACGACGTGAACTTCGCCATCAGCGTAGGGCTGGAATACAAGTTCACCTCAATCAAGCGCTCGACCAACCAGAAGACCAATTGGATTTCGGGCTGGTAGGCAAGAACAGAGGAGTTGGCGGCGTTAGCGGGGCTAGCGGAGTTTGTTTCCCTGCGAATGCGGCGGCAAACAGCGACTGAGCAGGCAGCCGGGCCAACTCCTCGGCCCGTGCCATCATCCAGAGAGGTGCGGGGCTGCCAGGTCCATCGGTATGTGTGGTATTCTCCAGCGTTCAGCGGCGGGTAAGGGCGAATTCCGCCTGAAAGTATGCCGTTTCGGATAGCGGTAATCCCCAACCGCGCCGGGACATGCGAGCCAGAGAGGTCAATTCAGGATGGGTGCCTGATGGATATGAAAGACACATTGGCCGTATTGCTTGCGGGCGGAGCGGGAGAACGGCTGTTTCCGTTGACGCGTGACCGTGCCAAGCCCGCAGTGCCGTTTGGCGGGCACTACCGCATCATCGACATCACTCTCTCGAATTGCATCAACTCCGGGCTGCGGCGGGTGTACATCCTGACCCAGTACAAAGCGCTGAGCCTGAACCGGCATATCCGTGAGGGCTGGACGGGAATCGTGGCGCAGGAGCTGGGCGAGTTTTTTGAGCTGATGCCGCCCATGCAGCGTACGGGCGCGAACTGGTACATGGGGACGGCGGATGCCGTTTACCAGAACCTCTATTCAATCGGCAGCGAGCAGCCTGCGCACGTGATCATCCTGTCGGGAGACACCATCTACAAGATGGACTACAGCCGGATGCTGGCGTACCACAAGGAGACGGGCGCGGACGTAACGCTGGCGACGCTGCCGGTTTCACCCGAAGAGGTTTCGCGGTTTGGAGTGGTGGAGGTAGGTTCGACGGGCGAGGTGCTTGGATTCCAGGAGAAGCCGGCTTCGACGAGCTTCCGTTCGCCCTTCAATCCCAATGCCGTGGATGCTTCGATGGGGATTTACATCTTCAACACCGATACGTTGCTGAAGGCGCTGATCGCGGATGCAGACGACACGGAATCGAAGCACGACTTTGGGCACAACATCCTGCCCAACCTGCTGGGCCAGAAGAAGATGATGGCCTACAGCTTTGTGGACGAGAACAAGCAGCAGGCGCTCTACTGGCGCGACGTGGGCACGCTGGACGCCTACTACGACGCCAACATGGATTTGTGCTCTGTGTCGCCAACATTCAACTTGTACGACAAGAGCTGGCCGATCCGCACGCGACAACGGCAGTATCCGCCGGCGAAGTTCGTTTTCGGCGAGCCGGGGCGCTCAGGCATGGCGGTGAACTCGATCATCACCGCGGGCGTGATCATTTCGGGCGCTTCGGTGTACAACTCGGTGCTGTCGCAAGACGTGCGCGTGAACTCGTACTCGGATGTGGACCAGAGCATCATCTTTTCCCACGTGAACATCGGGCGGCACTGCAGAATCCGGCGGTCGATCATCGACCGCGATGTGCACATACCGGAGGGCACTGTGATCGGGTACGACCCGATCGAGGACAAGCGGCGGTATTTCGTGACGCCGTCGGGGCTGACGATCGTGACGCGGGATGCGTCGATGTTTGAGAATCCCGTCGATCCGGAGTTTGGGCAGGGATACTCATCGATGGAGCGACCGGAGTAATACGAGGACGTAAGCAGCCCGGAAGGCTTTGCCCGGTTCAGCTTGCGCCGCCGGATTGCGGCGGATCGCAAGTTGGGGAGGCTGAGTGAGGCAGTTCGGGGCCCTCATACTCGAACTTGCGCAGATTCCTGAGACACTCCGTGAGCGCGCCCATCAGGGTCTCGGCCCAACCACAGGGCTGGAATTTCATTGTCTTCTGATTCAGCTCAAGATCGGCCACGGCAAAGAATTTCATGTCAGTGGTTTTTGCCGAGGCAAATTCCTTGACTGTGATGCGCGCTTCAACCTCGCCCGACGCATGTTTCTTCTTGACGGAAAAGAAGTGCAATCGGGCAAGGGCTTCTGAGGGATCCTTTTCTACAAACTTCCAATCTTCCACGTTCTGACCTCCATTTCTGCCAAGTTTACGGTGTGTCCGGAAGGACGCGGCAATTTTCTTGCGGGGCATGAGGGTTCTTCCTGTCGAGCGCAGGAGGAGGTGCAATGGGGCTCTCTGGGAGCCTATATTCAAAATTTATTTTATTTGAATATTGAATTATTTGGTGGTAAGCTCTTGATTGTGTTGAGACCCGTGGACATCGTGGTGTTGCTCAAGCTTTGCACTCTGGAAGGCCGGCCTCCGTATCTCGATCTCGCTCGGGATCTCCGCCTCTACCCTTCAGAGGTCTACGTGTCTCTCAAGCGAGCGGTTGAATCGCAGCTCCTGCACCGGCAAAAGCGTCACGACCGGCTGAACCGCTCGGCGCTTCTGGAATTCCTGCTCCACGGTATTCGCTATGCGTTTCCAGCTCAGAAGGGAGCTCTGACTCGAGGCGTGCCGACCAGCTATGCGGCGCCTCCTCTCAACGAGCAGGTTTCCGCCGATGACGACCCCTCCCCTGTCTGGCCGTACGCGCAGGGTTCGGTGCGCGGGTACAGTTTTGCGCCATTGCACAAGAACGTCCCGATCGCGGCGCTTGAGGATAAGAGATTGTATGAGCTGCTGGCTCTGGTGGACGCGGTACGCGATGGCAGGGCGCGGGAGCGAACGCTGGCGGCACGCGAACTAACCCAGAGGCTTGGCGAGAGAAGCGATGGCGCAAACACAAGTTGAATTGCTGGAGATTGCAGCCCGGACGCTTGAGCCGCTGCTGCCCGAAATCGTGTTCGTCGGCGGTTGCGCGACGGCACTGTTCGTTACTGACCCGTCCGCGGCGCGTGCTCGCGTGACGTATGACGTGGATGTGATCGCTGAGATCGTTTCCTACGTAGAGTATGTTGCCTTTTCCGAGCGCCTCAGAGCTCTCGGGCTAGAAGAGGATACGCGCGAGGGAGCCCCCGTTTGCCGCTGGAGGCACGGCGAACTGACGCTCGATGTGATGCCGCTCGACGCAACAATTCTCGGATTTTCCAACCGTTGGTATCCTGACGCTCTGCGCGAGGCCGAAACAATTGCGCTGCCGAGTGGCCGTCTTTTGCGGGTGATCGCAGCTCCGCTCTTTTTGGCGACGAAGATCGAAGCATTTAAGAGTAGAGGAAACGAGGATTACTTCGCCATTCGCGATCTGGAGGACGTGGTGACCATTATTGATGGGCGGGCGTCGCTTGCAGGTGAAGTAAGAGGTTCCTCCGGCGACGTTAGGACCTACTTAGCCCAGGCGATCAACAAACTGCTGAGTGAACCGCGGTTTCTTGACGCCCTGCCGGGATATCTCTTACCCGACCCTGCCAATCAGGCGCGATTCTACCAGCTGATCGCGACGCTCAAAGAACTAGCCACGCTGGGATAGCGGCGGGCGTGCACGTCCAGGGTTCAAGACGGGCAACGGAACCAAAGGTCTATGAATTCCGTATGAACAAACCATGCAGTGCGTGGGTGCATTAAGCTGGAGCGGGGCAGGTTGGGGTGCTCGAATGGCACGCTCCGATGCCCGGGACCCGGCAGAAAAACGGCCGCGGGCCCAGGAGTTTTCCGCCGGGGCCTTGGCTGAGGCGCCGGCGAGCCGCGCGAGGCGCGCGGAGGTGAGACCGCTGGAGCAAGACTGGTCGAATATCGTCCACCGCTGCATGGATGGAGACTCGGGCGCATGGGCCGAGATGGTTCGCACGCACCAGAAGCGTGTGTACGGATTGTGTTACCGGTTTACCGGAAATGCGGCCGACGCAGAAGACCTTACCCAGGACGTTTTCCTGAAGATTTATTCGAATCTGGGCAGCTTTGACGCCGCACGCGGCAGCCTGCCTGTGTGGATCACCACCATGACGCGCAACCTGCTGGTGGACAACTTCAGGCGAACGCGCAACCAGAGGGCGACAAGCTCGCTGGACGAGGGCTGGGAGCAGGCTGAAGAGCTGAAGCCGGCCGACCGGCTGATGGCCAAGGGCCCATCGCCGCATGAATCAGCCGCGCACAAGGAACTGGCCAACATGGTGCAGGGCGCACTGGCAAAAGTGAGTGTGGAGCTGCGCGAGGCGGTGATCCTGAGAGACCTTCAAGACCTTGATTATAAAGAGATTGCACAAGTCTTGGCGATTCCCGAGGGAACGGTGAAGTCGCGCATCAGCAGGGGCCGAGCGGAACTTGCGAGGCTGCTGGAACGTAATCAACTGGAGGTGATGTAGCGATGGCAGAGCGCACACAATTTCCGAATTCTCCGGCCTGCGGCGCGTGGGAGACGCTGCTGACGGACGCTCTGGACGGGCAGTTGAAGCCCGAGGATGAGGCGACGTTTACGTCGCACAAAGCCATCTGCCCGGCGTGCACGGCGCTATATGAAGAAGCGCGGAAGGGCCGCGAGTGGCTGGAGTTTCTCTCACCTGAGCCGGAAGCACCGGAGGGGTTGCTGGAGAGGATTCTGGCGCACACCGGTCCCGGACACGTAACTGGACACGCGGCAAGGGGGCCGTTGCCTGCAATGGCCGGATCGGGCGTGGTTCCAGCGTTTGTGCTTCCTGTGTGGCAGCAGCAGGGATTCGTTGCGCGGATGCGGTATGCAATACAACCGCGACTGGTGATGACTGCGGCGATGGCGTTCTTCTCCATCGCGCTGACGCTGAGCCTGACCGGGGTGCGGTTGACGACCCTGCGGCTGGCCG
>CAZANC010000110.1:0-10413 GCA_964486495.1 uncultured Occallatibacter sp. | reverse complement strand
CAGGGGAATTCGATGGTTTAGGTTGATGCAATCGTGTCACGACAGACTCCTCTCGAGCCATTAACGTATATGTTCGTGGTGGCCAATAGGCAGGACGAAAACCACAGCGCGTCTTGCCGATCCCGGATCCCGGTTAAGGAAGGTTTGCGAACGAGGCGGGAGCCAACCGGCTGCTAACGCGTTCTACGCTTGCCACGGGGCTCCATCATAGAAACGTGGACAAAGAGAACCCGCCAGATTTAGATAATCCCCCTCGCGGTCATAGGGATTTGCTAGGTGGATATCGACGGAGTTTCGTAGTAACCGCTGTAGGCTGAGGCCATGGCGCCGTTAAGAAGCGCACCGAGAAGCTTTTGCTGATCCAGCGCTTCGAGTCCCTTTTGTAACTGGTGTTTCTGTGTTGTTCCCTGGCGTGTAACGAGAAGAACTCCATCGGCCATGCGCATCCAGATGCTTGTATCCGCCAGAGGAAGTACGGGAGGAGAGTCAATGATAATCCAATCAAAGTATTCAGTAAGCCGGTCCATAAGCGCGTGCAGTCTTTGCGATTGCAGAAGCTCGAGCGGGTTGCTAGGAGATTGTCCAGCAGGCAGGATCCAGCAGCCCGCGTTCTCGAGACGGTAAATGCCGGAAAGCACTCGCCCTTCGTCCATTACGCATTCAGAGATACCCCGGACTCTTTCGATCCCAAACATTTTCAGCAGCGAAGGGCGTCGCAAATCTCCTTCAATAAGCAATGTCTTTTCGTCGGATGACTGGGCGAGGGCGCAAGCAAGATTGGCAGAAATCGTGCTCTTGCCTTCTTGTGGAATAGTGCTCGTAATGAGCACTTTCTTCAGAGGCCGGCTGCGACGGAGATTTTTCAAGCGGACTCCCAGCAGCCGAATCGCTTCGGCCGTCGGAGTTTCTTTATCGGTGAGGCACACTAGCCGGCTTTGCAAGGAAAGCGAAATCTCGAGCGACGGGAGTTTTTCCAGAACTTCCGAACGGCTGGCCGTGGACGGACCATGCGCAACACCCTTGGCCGACTCGACGGCCGCGGGCGGAGGCGCAACTTCGATTTCACCGAGCCCATCCTCTTCAATATTGTTCGGCACGTCGAGTTCCGAAAGGGGACCGGATGCTTCCCATCTCGCCGCAGCCCGGCGTTCTGCGCGCCGCAGCAGGTCGGGTCCCTGTGACAGCGCAGAGGAATCGTCTCCGGACCGCTCACTTTCCTGCCGCTGTAATGCATCAAAAATCTGGCTCACGATGGTTCCCTTTCACAGCCGTACTGTGGGTCGAGCCGCCTATGAATTCTGCTGCACAGGCACAAACGCTTCGAGACGGAATTCGGTGGCCACATCCTCAATGATCCGCGCGGTTACCGTCGGCGTCTGCCTGGCATAGGCGCTGATCAGCGCGTTTTCGCAAATGGTGTTGATGAGGCGTGGAAAGCCGCGGGAATAGGAGTACACATGGTCAATCGCTTGCGCAGAAAAGATCGGAGGCTGGCTTGAGTCGACGCCGGCAATCCGCAGGCGCTGCTCAATATACTCCTGCGTCTGCTTGGCGTTGAGCGCTCCAAGTTGGGTTCGGAGCGCAATCCGCTGCTTCAGCTGTCTCAACTCGACTGAATCCAGCTTCTTATCCAGCTCAGGCTGTCCTGCCAATATGATCTGCACCAGTTTGTCTTCAGAGGTCTCCAGGTTCGATAGGAGACGAACCTCTTCGAGTGTGTCTGCGGATAAATCATGCGCCTCGTCGACGATGATGACGCTGGTCAATTGCTTCGAACCCCGCGTGACAAGGAACTTACTTAGATCCAGCAGGAGTTCGCATTTGTTCTTTCCCGAGGCCGGCAGTCCGAAGTCGGAAAGGACGTACTGCAGGAAGTCCGTCGGCTCGAGCCGGCTATTGAAGAGGTACGCGTAGGCGATATCCTTGCTGTTCTCAAGGAGGCGAAGGAGGCAGCGAAGCAGCAGCGTCTTGCCTGTGCCCACCTCGCCGGTAACAACCACGAAACCCTTGTGCCGCCGCACACCGTAGTAGAGCGCCGCCAGCGCCTCATTATGCCGCGGAGTGGGCACGAAGCAGTGAGGGTCTGGGGTCAGATCGAACGGGTTACGTTTGAGGTGAAAGTAGGCTTTGTACATTCGGATGAGACAGTTTAGTGGTGGAGGAAGCTAAAAACAGAACCGGCCAGGATAGCGACAAAGACAACTAATGTTGTGGCCCATCCTAATGCCATCCGCCTCTTCGTCTTGGCTTTATCGAGCGGATTCGCAACTTCCGGGATCTCGGAGATAACGGCCATGGGCAGAAGGGATTTGATTTCATGCTCACTGTGCAAGCGATCGTCCATGAACTCAAATGTGCCTGCTACAGCCAGACCCAAAGCCAAGCCCACCCCCAGGCCAATCGCGCAGAATTTGAGCCGGTTGGGAAAATCCGGTTTGGCCGGATAGCTGGGAGGATCGAGTATGGTGAATCGCTCGCCCTGCTGCAGCTGTTCCATGCTCGTGGCCATTTCGGATTGGTCTTTCTTTTTCAGCAGGTCATCGTAATTCGCCTTGGATTGATCATAGCCGCGGTTCAGATCGGCAAGTGCTTCCTCAGTACCCGGTTCTGCATTCAGACGGCCCTGATACTCGTTGATCCTGGACTCCAGGTTCTGAATGGCGCTCTCGCGATTCGCGATCTCGAGCTCATTGGCTTTCAGATTCCCTTGCGTTTGCAGCGCCGGCCCGGCCAACGTTGGATCGAGTTCACCATCTGCCGGCTTCGGTTCCTGGCTTCTGCGTTTCTGAGCTGCAACAAGGTTAGCTCGCATCGCTTCTGTTTGGGCGATCCGCTTCTTTAGACTTTGGACATCGGGATAATTGTCTGTGTATTGCGAGCTGAGTTCCGCCAGTTGACCTCTCATTTTCTCGAGCTGATCGTCGACGGTCGCTAAATCAGTCGGTGCACCCGTGCCTCCAGGTCCGGCCGGGCGAACCTTGGTCTCGGCGGCGCGCTCCTGTTCCAGCAGTGCCTGAAGGTAGACTCGCTGCTGTTTAGCGGTGTTGAGGGCATCCTGCTCGTTTTGAAGCTCTTGCTGCAGACCCGCGAGGATTTGCAAGTTGCTCGCCTGCTGCGTCGGCAAAGCCCCCTCATGCTCGCTTTCGAACTGCCTGACTTTTGCCTCCTGGTCAGCCAGGTTCTGCCGCGCTTCTTCCAGTTGCTGTTCGAGGAAGCTCGTCGTGCTCTCTGACTCCTGCTCACGCACTTTCGAGTTCTCATTGATGAATAGCTCGGTAAGTTCGCCGGTCACCTCCTGTGCAACGTGAGGATCCTTGGAAGAGTAGGAGATCCTGAATGCCGAAACATCTTGCTTCTGCGGATCGCGCACCAGCTCGACGTCGACATCCTTGCGCATCCGGTTGACTCTATCGTCCGCAGTGGCCGCGTTCGCCGTGCCGCCGTACAAGTGCAGCCGATCGATAATCAGGAGCAGACGGGTGCGGCTCAATATCTGTGTCGTGATGCTCTGCAACCGGGTTTGCAGATCGTCGCTTATATTTGGCGTTACATAGTTCTCCGGCATGCTGGGCTGCTCGACCAGAATGAGCGTGCTGGACTTATAGCGCGGCGACACGATCCAGCTGGCGCCCCAAACGACCAACCAGCCAATCAGCAAAGGGAACAAGAATTGGAGATGGCGACGGCGAACGATGTCAACGAGGCGGTTGACGTCGAAATGTTCCGCTTCCGGATTTTCAATATTCTCCGGCATGGTCACTTCCCCAGATCCCTTCTAAATTCATAAGTGACGGTACCAAACACTCGATCGCTGTTGGGAGTAATGGCGGGAATTCCAGTGTAATTCTCGTCAAGGCGGTCGTACCCACCTGCGACGGTGAACTGCTCTCCGATCGAGTGCGTTAGAGTGGCTTCCACTGTGGATTCATTTCCCGCGCCTTGATTGATCAGGCCGGGAATGGACGTCACGGGGCTAATGGTTGCGTAGGAGAACGCGCCTCCGGCGATCCATGTTCGATTAAACGTCCATCCACCCGAAGCATTGACAGAGTTCGAAGAATACGCTGTCAGCAAGCCCTGGCCGGCAATGTCTGTGCGGAGATAGCTAATCGCGACGTCTCCACGGTCGTTTTGCCATCCCAGGCTTACCACAGCCGTAGGCGACCATGAGGTGAATGCCGGCATTTGGGTCAGACCGACGCTAACCTGTTGCGCGCCCGCAGAGACAGAAAGCGAAAAGGCACGATTGAAATAGAGCGTATAAAAGGGAAGCAGGGTGTTGACCTGCGTGGCGACCTCGGAGCTGGGGGGGTGCGCCAGAGTTCGGGAGTAGTCGTACTCGAAACCTGCATACTGCTTGCGCGACATGCGCCAGTTGTAGAACGCCGAGATGTCGCCGCCGTTCGAATCATAGAGACCGGTCGCCGTGGGATTGGTGAAATCGTAGTTTGAATAGCTGCCTCCGGCTCCAACCATACCGTTGGCGGCGAATTGGTAGCTGAAACCGGCGTCCGCTGTGTTTCTCAACTGCTCGGCAAATGGAGCGATTACGGGCGGCGCAGGAGCCTGGGTGGTACCGGTTATTCCTCCACCAGCGAATGGGTAGCCCACGTTAAACACATCGGATGTTTTCAGAAAACTGTCCTCGGCGTAGACAGTTGCATGGGGACTTATTCGGCCCTGATAGAGAAGCGACGCGTCATGGTCGACCGCGTCAAGCACGCTGGTCGAGGTGTATTCATTGTCCGCGGTATTCAGCACGTTGGTTGGGACATAAAAGGAGAAATCCGGGCTGTATTTGAGGCTTACCTGTTGCCGGGTTGCGGACCGATCAAGAGTGAAACTCGGAAGGATCAAGAATATCGTGTCGCTGACCGGCTTGGAAAAAACGTTGGGGAGAACATTGTCCATATAAGCCGCATTTACAGTGAGTGCGGCAGAGACGTAATCGTGGCGTACGTCAGCGCCGGCCGTATTCGCGAACAGCATTCCGCTCACGGGCGGCGGCGTCATCATTTGAGTTTCATTCGCTGGAGGCGGGCCACCCTCTGCCTCGGGCTCCACTTGAGACCAGGCGGGAACAGCCAGCAGAAATGCAAATAGGAGATAAGTTCGTGCAAGCATAGGCGCCTTTTACGGCACGACGATTGTGTCATGTGGCTTAAGTTGGATGTTTTGGGCCGTGTTCTTTCCCTTGAGGAAATTCTGATAGTTGAAGGCGATCCGAATCTCAGTTCCGTTGGGATCCTGGCGGATGACGTAAACGCCCTTCTTTTTTGCGAAGTCCTTGAATCCGCCGGCCAATGCAATCGCGTCAACAATCGTTGTATCGGCGGTGAGCGGGTAGGAGCCGGGTTTTGTCACTTGCCCGAGGATGTTAAAGTTCCGGCTCTTGATCTCCTGCACGATCACGGTCACTTGCGGATCAGTGATGAATCCGCGAAGGGCGGCCTTCAGGTCTTCTTCAAGTTGTGATGGTGTTCGGCCGGCCGCCTGCATTTCTCCAACCAACGGCAGTGAGATTCTCCCGTCTGATCGGACCGGGACCACTCGAGTCAAGTCCTGGTCTTTCCATACACTGATCGACAGAACGTCTTCGTCGCCGATGATATAGGTGGCGCCGGCCTGAGTGCTTTTGGCGGCCGAATCAGGTTGTGGCGAAGAAGCGGTGGATGCAGCATTATCGGGTCCGGCGCTGGCCTGGTTCGAATCGGCAGCTTGTCCCCACACGTTTGCAGAGAACGCTACGCAGGTTAGAAGGACGGCTTTGAGCGCAAGATTGCCCAGACTTTTGACGATAGCTTTTCCAAACCACATTGGACGGAGTGAACTTGCTGATATTTTAGAATTTCCCATCGAAGAGTTCCTGAGTGCAAAGATTGTGCAAGAGTGACGTCCGGACGATCACCAGGGGCTTGAGGGCAAACCGACGCGATCAGAAGATCGAGTCTGCCAGCTCCTAAGAAGCAGCCACCCGCGGTTGGTTTCCGGTTTGGATCCGGTTCTGGCTCGTATAGAAAGTTGAAGAGCGCAAGTCCCCCTCCTGGCTGGTGGCCGTGCAGCACGGCTCAACATCGGAGGCATGGACCTCAACGGATACGGATTGCTTGAGCATGTCAACAGAGAGAATCAGACGAATCAGATTCTTCTTGCGAATAAGGATCCCCTCGACACCCTCGAGTGCCCCCCTTATGACGCGAACCCTTGTACCGCACTTCAGAAACGGATGGGGCTCGACGCTCGAAGACCCATCAACTGCCCTTTGAATTGCTTCAATCTCCCGATCCGGAATGACTGCTACCTGGTCTCCACGGTAGAGAATCGTGTGGATTCCCGGAGTTGTCATGACTTGCAATCTGCGGTCAAGGCCGCCACGAACGAAGAGGTAGCACGGAAACAGGGGCAGAGAAAGCACCATTCTCCTGTCTTTCCAGCGACGCGTAGATTCATAGAGCGGCAGGAAGACCTTGAAGCCCTTCGCGGTGAGCATGTCCGCAATGACTTTTTCATGTTGGTGGCGAGTGTAGACGGCCCACCAAGGTGAGGCGTCAGGAATTCCGGATTCGAATGGCTCAGCAGCCGGCATTTCGACTTCCTGTCTTTTCGGTGAGCGGTAGCCCCAAGATCCGCGTATCAAGACGTAGCTTCGCCCTGTGAGTCACATTTCGTGGCTCTCATTTTGCTTCTCCAGCGAGTTCTTCCTGTCCGACCTCAGTTCAGTAGACTCGCGTGTCAAATATCTCGACACAGAGGAGTTGCAGGTGTCTTCATCATCACGGGTTGGTATCTGAGTGACAATACCCGTATAGTGCTAGTCGCTAAAGCTCCCGGTAACCAAGTTCCGTGATCTCGAGTAACCCCATGTGCTGAATCTCCAGCTTCACTCGATGCGCGATTTTGGAACCTCTCCGGGCCCATTTCCGCGCTGCCAACCCCGAGCAGCGTGCTGAAGAACAACCTATAAAAGCTGCTGCCAAACTTATTCCCCACTGGCTAGGTTGGGCGTGAATCATTGCTCAATTCGCCCGCCGCATCTGAAATTTCTTTTCTCTACAAATTCAGTGAATAAGCTACTGCAAGTACGGAAAACCCCGGTTTCCTTTGGGTCGCCGGCTTACACCGATGTCGCGTAATTCATCGAGCAAAGCTCGATAGCTCACCTTCAAGTCCTTGGCGGTCTTGCGTTTATCCCAGTTGTTGGCCTGCAAAACCTGCAGGATCGCGCTCGCCGCCGTTGGTGAGGCTGCCTGGGACAAAAGGTCCTTGATGCGTTCGCCATTTGGTCGCTTGCCAGCAATTCGGTTGGTCGACTCGATCTGCCGTTTCAGCTCCGCGCTCAAAGCTTCGTCATCGCCCAGAATGACAGCCCTCGCAACCCAGTTTTCCAATTCGCGGAGATTGCCTGGCCAGTCCCATTGCTTCAACAGGTGCAGCGTGGCCGGATTCAACTGGGGTATGTTTCTTCGAAACTGGCGAGACAGTTTCTGAAGAAAGTACTCACAGAGCTGCGGGATATCGTTCTTGCGGTCACGCAGAGCTGGCAGATGCAAGTTGACCGCTTCAATGCGATAGAACAGGTCTTCGTGAAAGGCTCTCGAATCGACTACTTCCTGGAGATCGATACTTGTCGTACAGATGACTCGTATGCGTCCGCGCCGCTCTTCGTTACCGCCAAAGCGCGTGAAGGAGCCATCCTGCAGGAATCGAAGCAGCTTTACCTGCATCTCCCAATTCATGTCGGCGATTTGATCGAGGAGGAGGGTGCCTCCGTCCGCAATTTCAACCAATCCTGCCCGATCCGCGCCAGCTTCTTTGTGGGATCCTCTTTCTCTCCCAAAGAGTTCACTTTCGAGCAGCCTGGCCGGGGTCGCAGTGCAGTTCAGCTTGACGAACGGTGCACCGTGCCGGTTGGAGCGACCGTGCAGAAACCGGCCAATTACTTCCTTGCCCGTTCCGCTCTCGCCCTGAATAAGCACAGGAAGATCGCTGGAAAGAACACAATCGATCTTACTTCGGATCTCGCGCATGGCTGCGGTGCAGCCAAAAATGACGGCTTCATCCGGTAGATCCGCCGGATCGATTCGAATGGTCTCGTCTAGATTTGAGGGCATGGGCCTTGTGAAGACCGCGAGAGTTGCTGACCTGCAGGTTGCACTTAAGGGGCCAAAAGCCTTCTCGATTGCAGAATTTCGGTAGCGGATTATGTAGTTGATTCCATGTATCGTTATTGCCAAATGCGATGTGAGCGTTCAGTTGGGATCACGCCAGAAGTGCAAAACCTTTCACACTTCTTACCACTTGTTTGCAGGGTCTTTGCCGGATCGCATTGAAATGGCCGGGGCAGAGGGCGGCAACCGCGGGGCCTGCGAGAATACCGGATCAGTGATTGAGGCAAATCAAGTGGATTGCCGGCCTGTTCTGTTCTCACCCAGCGGGTATCTGGATGAAATCCTTCCCCGCCACTGTTCGTTGTTAGCACCTGACAATATTGTCGGCTGTCAGACCTTTTGTAGCGTTGCGCGTGTCCACAATCAACTGCGCCTTGGAAACGATTGAAGGATAGTCATACTGCGAGTGATCCGTAGCGATGATGACGCAATCGAATTCCGGGATACGGTCGAGGGAAGTGCTCGTCATATTGAGCGCATACTTGCGTCCCTGGCCTGCTGAAGGAATGAAGGGGTCGTTGTATTCAACATGTGCGCCGCGCTTCTGCAGTAATTCAATGATGGTGAGGGAGGGTGACTCGCGGAGGTCGTCGATATCGCGCTTGTAGGCCAGTCCAAGAACCAACACTCGTGAACCAAAGAGCGATTTGCGGCGTTGGCTCAAGGCTTCGATTATGTTGTCGACAACGAAGTAGGGCATGCCAATGTTCACTTCGCCGGCCAGCTCGATAAACTTCGTATGGAAGTCAAATTGCTTGGCTTTCCAGGAGAGATAGAACGGGTCGATGGGTATGCAGTGTCCACCGAGGCCCGGACCGGGATAAAACGCCTGGAATCCAAAGGGCTTGGTCCTGGCCGCTTCGATCACTTCGAAAATGTCAATCCCCATGCGCATGCAAAGCTGCTTCAACTCGTTGACCAGCGCGATATTTACGCAGCGATAGATATTCTCCAGTAACTTGGTCATCTCGGCCGCCGCGGGCGAAGAGACGGGGACGACGCGATTAAAGATCGACGCGTATACGGCAGACGCCAGTTCAACCGCCGCCGCACCACATCCGCCTACAACCTTGGGAATATCCCGCCGGGCGATCGAATCGTTTCCTGGATCTTCCCGCTCCGGAGAGAACGCCACGTAGAAGCCACGGCTGACATCGTCCATCGCCATGCGGAGATCGGCTTGATTCCCATTCTCAAGAAGAGGGACAACGACTTCCTCTGTTGTGCCCGGATATGTTGTGCTTTCCAAAATGATGAGCTGGCCGTCATGAACCTGTGGCGCGATGCTGCGGACGGTGTCACGGATGTAACTGAGATCGGGTGCGTGGTATTCGTCGAGTGGCGTCGGTACGCACAAGATGACAACGTCCATTTGGGCGATCTCGCCATAATCGACAGTGGCCCTGAACCCGCTGTCCCGGGCCATCTGAATCGTGTTCCCGGGAATTCGCACAATGTACGAGCCGCCCTGGTTGAGAATCTCCACTTTGCGAGCATCGATATCGAAGCCTGTAACCTGGAAATGTTCTTCACTGAACAAAAGCGCAAGAGGCAGTCCAACATAACCCATGCCAATGATCCCGATCCGCGCCTCATGGGTCTCGATGCGATGCTTCAGTTCTTTCGTGCCCACTAGAGAATTCGATGTCACAGTAGCCTCCCAACCCCTCTTAATAGCTTGGCTCTTAAGTCTGTTTCGGATTTGCGGCTGAACCAAAATCAGGCAAGTTATCCACTCAGATTATCGCCCTGCCAGTTTAGCGCCTTATGCTCCGCATAAGCCTCGTCCAAACGGCTTTCGTCACGCGGCATTCTCGCTTATGAGTTGCCGGGCTCACTTGAACTGATGGACGTCTCTATTCAGGAGAATCGCGGAGCAAGTTCAAATCGACGTGGATGGGTTGACCGGGAGGATCTATCACAGTGGTTGCCGGCTGACCATCAGGATTGGCCAGCGAACGCAATCGCGATCTCTCTTCTTGAACACTCAGCTTGCCGCCTAGACGGCATTGTCCCGAGCTGAATGGGTTCTCTGGAGCGGTTGCTGGGGTTGCTGGGGATTTCCGGCTGACCAGGGCTGAAGGTGATGCTGCTGGATCTTGTAAAGCAACGCGCGGTAGCTCATGTTGAGGTACTGCGCGGTGCGGCGGCGATTCCAGCCGAAGGTCTCCAGCGCACTCTGGATCATTTTCGACTCGGTGCGTGCTTTTACATCGCGAACGACCGATCGTATTCCCAAGAATGG
>CAZANC010000109.1:0-10472 GCA_964486495.1 uncultured Occallatibacter sp. | reverse complement strand
TTCAGGGCGAAGGCGGCGTGCGGCCGCTGACGCAGGAATTCTTTGCCGAGGCGCGCGCATTGGCCAACTCCACCGGTGCTTTGCTCATCGTCGATGAGATTCAGTCCGGCATGGGACGGACCGGAAAGTGGTGCGCCTATCAGCACTACGGCATCCAGCCTGACGTGACCACATTCGCCAAGCCGCTTGCAGGCGGCCTCCCGCTCGGAGCGATGCTGTGTACTGAAGAAGTTGCGCGCGTGATGCACGCCGGCGTGCACGGCACCACCTTTGGAGGCGGACCGCTGGCCTGCGCTGTCGGCATCGCCGTCATTGACACGATCGATAGGAATGGCCTGTTGGCGCGTGCGACGGAGGTCGGCGGTTATTTTATGGAGCGCCTGCGCTCACTCGCGGCACGCCACGACACCATCGTCGATGTACGCGGCAAGGGCCTGATGATCGCCGCCGAGCTCGATTCAGCCGAGCTTGCCAAGCTCACCGTGGCCGAAATGCTCAAGCGCCGCATTCTCATCAACTGCACCAGCGACACGGTGCTGCGTTTCCTGCCGCCGTACATTCTGGAACGCACCCATGTGGACACGGCGATTGCCGCGCTGGACGAAATCTTCACGGTACATGCTGCGGCGCACAACGCGTCTGCGGGAGGTCACCATCATGGCTAGCAGAACGACAATGGAGCGTAAAGAGCTCGATGTTCCCGTGCAAAAGGACCCCGATGTTCTTGCCGCGGCCGCGCGAATGGCAGGCGAGGATCTCTGTTCGATCGCCGATCTCTCCAGCGCCGAAGTGCGCGCCATCATGAAGCTGGGACACGACGTCAAGCGCAATCCTCGCGAGTACCGCAGTGGCCTCGACGCCAAGCAGATGGTACTCATGTTCGAAAAGGCGAGTCTGCGCACGCGTCTGGCATTTGAGGCCGGCATCAACACCATGGGCGGCAATGCGATCTTCGTCGACCAGATCAATTCGCCGCTTGGCGAACGCGAAACCATTGCCGATGTGGCAAAGAACCTGGAGCGCTGGGTGGATGTAATCGTCCTCCGCACGTATGCGCACGACACCATCACAGAGATGGCTGCCAATTCGCGTGTGCCTGTCGTCAACGCTCTCTCCGACGTTGAGCACCCCTGCCAGGCGCTCGCCGACTTCATGACGCTTGAGGAGCACTTCGGCACCGCTGTTGGTCTCAACTTCACCTACGTGGGCGACGGCAACAATGTTTGCCACTCGCTCATGCTCACCGGAGCGCAGTTGGGAGCGAACGTCACGATTGCCACGCCACGCCGCTACTCTCCCAAAACCGAAATCGTCACTATCGTGCGCGAGATCGCAGAGAAGAATCACTGCGAATTGCGCCTGTTGCAGGATCCGCTTGCGGCCGTTGAAGGCGCTGACGCCGTCTACACCGATGTGTGCGTGAGCATGGGCTTCGAGCACGAGTCCACAAAACGCGCCCCGATTTTCCGGCCATACCAAGTGAACGAGGCGCTGATGCAGAAAGCCGCGTCTCACGCGATCTTCATGCATTGCCTGCCCGCACGCCGGGGAGAAGAAGTCACCGATGTCGTCATTGACAGCCCGCAGTCGATCGTCTTCGATCAGGCCGAAAATCGCCTGCATGTGCAGAAGGCGTTGTTGTTGTTGCTGCTAGGCGGAATGGTGAATGTGGAGAAGTTTCAGTGAACAGCGGCAGAGGCGCACAGATGCGTTTTGTTTGAAGCTCACTGTTCCAAAGTTGAGTGTGGAATTTAACGTAAGCAGCGAGTAGGAGCAAGGACAAACTGATCACTGTCCACTGTTCACTGCATTGAGGCTTGGCAAGCATGTCCGTAATTCTCGAGTCTTTGCCCATCGGCCAGAAAGTTGGCATCGCCTTCTCCGGCGGGCTCGACACCTCCGCCGCCCTGCACTGGATGATGCAGAAGGGCGCGATTCCTTACGCCTATACAGCCAATCTCGGCCAGCCCGACGAAACCGACTACGACGCCATCCCGCGCGCGGCCCTCGAGTATGGCGCCGAAAAGGCCCGCCTCATCGACTGCCGCGACCCGCTCGTTCGCGAAGGCATCGCCGCACTCCAGGCCGGGGCCTTCCACATCACCACTGCCGGCGTCCCCTATTTCAACACGACCCCTATCGGCCGCGCGGTCACAGGCACCATGCTGGTGGCCGCCATGAAGGAGGACGATGTCCACATCTGGGGCGATGGCTCTACCTTCAAAGGCAATGACATCGAGCGTTTCTACCGTTACGGCCTGCTCGTCAATCCTAGCCTCCAGGTCTATAAGCCCTGGCTTGACGCCGCTTTCATCGACGAATTAGGCGGCCGCGCCGAGATGTCTGCCTTCATGCAGCGCTCCGGCTTCGCCTATAAAATGCCGGCTGAGAAAGCCTACTCCACTGACTCCAACATCCTTGGCGCAACTCATGAAGCCAAGGATCTCGAAAATCTCTCTTCGTCCATCAAAATCGTCGTTCCCATCATGTGTACGGCATTCTGGCGCGACGATGTCGAGATCCAGCGCGAAGAAGTCGCCATTCGCTTCGAAGAGGGATTCCCCGTCGCGCTGAACGGCCAGCAATTCGACTCGCCCGTCACCCTGCTTCTCGAAGCCAACCGCATCGGCGGCCGCCACGGCTTGGGTATGTCCGATCAGATTGAGAATAGAATCATCGAGGCCAAGAGCCGCGGCATCTACGAGGCTCCGGGCGTGGCCCTGCTCTTTATCGCTTACGAACGTCTCCTCACCGGAATACATAACGAAGACACAATTGAGCAGTACCGCGACAATGGCCGCAAGTTAGGCCGTCTGCTCTATCAGGGCCGTTGGTTCGATTCCCAGGCGATCATGCTCCGCGAATCCGCCCAGCGCTGGGTCGCCAAACCCATCACCGGCGAGGTCACACTCGAGTTGCGCCGCGGCAACGACTACTCCATCCTCAACACCGAGTCGCCCAACCTCACCTTCCATCCCGAGCGCCTCAGCATGGAGAAGACTGAATCCGCCTTCTCCCCGCGCGACCGCATCGGTCAACTCACTATGCGCAACCTCGACATTACCGATACCCGGGAGAAACTCATCACTTACGCCAAAACCGGCCTCCTCACGCTCAGCAAAGGCAGCGAAATGCCACAACTCAACAGCGTCAATGAGAAGAACTAGCATGAGGTACGCTTAAAGCAATGTTCAACGAACAGCAGTCCGGGAAGATGTGGTCGGGCCGGTTTCGCGAGCCACTTGACGCTGAATTCGAAGCGTGGCAGCGCTCGATCGTCTTTGACTGGCGGCTTCTCGATGAAGAAATTGCCGCCAGCAAGGCGCACGCGTCTGCTCTCTCCGCGGCAGGAATCTTGTCCAAAGCTGAAACAACGGAGTTGCGCGCAGCGCTCGATGCGATTGCTGCGGAATTCAGTTCGGACGAGGGCAAAGCGCGAGTGCGCGATCATGCGACCGCCGAGGACATTCATCACTTCGTCGAGCTCAAGCTTGTAGATCGGATCGGAGAGCTTGGTCTCAAGCTGCACACCGGCCGCAGCCGCAACGAGCAGATCGCCACGGACCTGCGCCTGTATGTGCGCGCTCAAATCGAACTCGTGGTCGACGGCCTGGCCGCATGGGCCAGCGCGCTGGTCGAGCAGGGGCATGCAGCCTGCGACGCAGTCATGCCCAGCTATACGCATCTGCAGCGGGCGGAGCCTGTTCTCGTCGCGCATTGGCTGCTGGCCTATGTTGAGATGGCGCTGCGCGATGCCGATCGACTTCTCGACTGCGCGGCGCGGCTCAACTTCTGTCCGCTTGGGTCGGGAGCGGTGGCCGGCGCGACGCTTCCACTCGATCGGTCGATTGCGGCACGTGAGCTCGGATTCAAAGCGCCGACCGCCAACTCAATCGATGCAACGAGCGATCGCGACTTTATTCTCGAGTACCTCAACGCGCTTACGTTTGTTGGCCTGCACCTGAGCCGGTTTGCGGAGGAAATCACGCTCTTTGCCACAGCCGAGTTTGGCTTCGTCACGCTGCCCGAGGCTTTTTCCACGGGATCGAGCGCAATGCCGCAGAAGAAAAATCCGGATCTGACCGAGCTGATCCGCGCCAAAGTTGGGCGCATTCACGGCGCGGCGCACGCGGTGGCGATGCAGCTCAAAGGGCTGCCATTGGCCTACAATAAAGACATGCAGGAGACCCAGGAGCCGGCCTTTTCCGTTGGCTTCGTACCGCAAATGCTGAATCTCGTTGCGCGGTTCACGGCCGCACTGGAATTCAATCGCGAGCGCATGAACCAGGCGGCGCGGTTCGGCTACATGAATGCGATGGCCGCGGCGACTTACCTGGTTCACAAGGGCGTTCCATTCCGCACAGCCCACGAGAAAGTCGGCCGGGCCGTTCGCTTTGCCATCGCGAAGGGCGTCGAACTGGACGGCCTTACGATCGGCGAACTGCGCCAGTTTGGCGAAGAATTCAGCGAGGATTTCTTCGCGGCGATCAGACTTGACGCCACACTGGATTGTCATGACGTGATCGGAGGTACCGCGCACGAACGCGTGCACAAGGCACTGGAGCGCGCGGAAGAGTGGATCGCCGCGTTCGCCAATCACAATGTCGCGGAGGCAATTCATGCAGGTTCGTAAAGCGCTTCTGCACGATGCCTCCAACATCTACGATCTTGTGAACTCGCTTTCCGGAGACGGAACGCTGCTCAAACGCCCCTTCGCCGAAATCTGCGAGAATATCCGTGACTTCACAGTCGCCGAGTCCGATGGCGGCGTGTTTCTCGGATGCGGAGCATTGCACCTTTACGGCCCGCATCTTTGCGAAGTGCGCTCCATCGTGGTCAAGCCTGAAGGCAAGGGCCAGGGCGCCGGCGGCAACATTCTGAAAGCGCTGATCGAAGAGGCCGAATCGCACGGCGTCCAGTCAGTGTGCCTGTTCACGCGCATTCCCGATTTTTTCTTCAAGTATGGCTTCCGTACCGTGGAGAACAAGTCGGAGTTGCCCGACAAAATCTTCAAAGATTGCCAGATGTGTCCACGACTGCACCGCTGCGACGAAGTCGCCATGGTGCGCGGGCGCATCCCGCGCATGTCGATCCTCGGCCCACGTGACGAGGCGCAGGAGCTAGTGCGCCTCTCCGGCTAACTCGCGGGAACGGGTGCAGACATTCCGGCCAGAATCTTCCAGCCCTTCTCTGTCTTGATCCATGTGTGTGTTACACGCTGCGTAAACGGTTCTCCGTGACCTGCCTTATCCGCCCAGATTGCGGTCAGCCAGTATTCCGTCACCACCAGGTTCTCTGTAGCACGGCTGTCTGCCGGCTTCAACTCAAACCAGGCAAGGGCTTCTCCCTTGTCTGTGTGAGCCTTGATCCAGTCGGTGATGTGGTCCTTTCGCACAGGATGCGAATTTACCGAAGGCCAGCCCACGAATCTCTCGTGCCACAAGGCCCTGTAACTGTCGAGATCGAGGGCCTTCACATCGTCCCAGTAAGACGACTCCAACTTCCACACTGCTTTTTCATTGTCGGACTGCTGAGAATGTGCGGGCATTGCCGCACAGAACGCGACAAAGAACAAAATCAGGAAGCGCCTAAGTGCGCTGGCTGAGCGAGTGGCTCTGATCGCACTGGATATTGTGACTTTCATCGATTCTCCTGAGGGTTCCGTCTGGTAGTTAACGCTGATTCGCAAGCATGGCAGCGGCGGTTGCGGCTTGCCCGTAGCTGAGCCCTCCGTCGCCCGGGCTTACCTGCACGTGCTGAAACACCTCGAATCCTTCTCTCTCAAGCCCTTTGCGCAGCAGCCGCGCCAGTCGACGGTTGTGCATGCAGCCGCCGGAGAGAGCAACCTGCCGAATTCCTGTCACTTCGCGAGCCAGGTCCGCGGCGCGGACAAAAGCATGGGATACACCAGCGTGAAAGCGCGCGGCAATGCGCGGCTTGGCAACGCCCGTGCGCAGATCCTGCAATAACTCGCGCCACAACGGTATAGCGGAAATGCGCACCGGCTCGTGAGTGTTCCGATCGCCGCCGAGCAGTTCGAGCCCGTAGCCGGAATCGAATCCATCCGGCTCGTCCTCGGCAAGGCCTTCCAACTCAATCGCCGCTTGCGCCTCATAATCGACCACGCCGCGGCCTAAAACAACGGCAGCCGCCGCATCGAAGAGCCGTCCGCAGCTGGAAGTCAGCGGTGTGTTCAATCCGCGCTCGATCATGCGCAGAATTACGTGCGCGTCTGCATCGTTCACGTCCAGCAGCTTGAGAACTTCCGGCGATTCGATCTGTATTCCAGCCGCGTGGAGAGCCCCGAGCGCCATGCGCCACGGCTCACGGATCGCCGCTTCCCCGCCGGGCATGGGCACATAGTCGAGATGCGCGAACCGCTCGAACCCATCCATTCGCGCAATCAGCACTTCCCCACCCCAGATGCGGCCGTCGGTCCCGTATCCCGTGCCATCCAGCGACAGACCAATGACCGGGCCTTCAATTCCATTCTCGGCCATGCAGGCGGCGACGTGCGCGTGGTGATGCTGAACGGCGATCAATCGCAGTCCACGTTCGCCAGCCCACTCCTTCGCCCATGAAGTCGAGAGATACCCGGGGTGCAGGTCGTGGACCACGGTCTCCGGCTCGATCTCGAAGGTGTGCGTCAGGTGTGCGAGCGACTCGCGAAAGAAATCGAGGCCGACAAGGTTTTCGAGGTCGCCGAGGTGCTGGCTCTGGTACATGAAGCGACCGCTGGCGAGAGCAAAGACACTCTTGAGATGTCCGCCGACGGCGAGAAGTGGAGGTGAGTCAAACGGCAGCGTCACCGCGAGCGGAACGAAGCCGCGGGCGCGGCGAATCAGTTGCGGCGCGCCGTCGACGACCGTCATGACCGAGTCGTCGCAACGCTGAAGAATCTCGCGGTCGTGCATCAGGAAGGCATCCGCAATCTGGCCAAGCCGCGCCAGTGCTTCGTCGTTGTCGATCGCGATCGGCTCTTCGCTCAGGTTCGCGCTGGTCATCACCAGCGCTCGGACCCGAGCATCAGCGAAGAGTAGACGCTGCAATGGCGCGTAGGGCAGGAAGACTCCGAGCCAGGGAATTCCCAGCGCGACCGAAGGCGGAATTCCGCTCTCCTCCCTCCCGCGAGCGATGACGATCGGGCGCGCGACGGTGACAAGCAGGCTCTCTTCCTGGGGCGTCAGCGCGCAAATGCCGCGCGCCGCATCCAGATCGCGAACCATGACCGCAAGCGGTTTGCCATAGCGATGCTTGCGCTCGCGCAAGCGCATGATGGCGGTTTCGTTGGTCGCATCGACAGCGAGATGAAACCCGCCGATGCCTTTGATCGCCACGATCTCACCGGCCAGCAGCCGCTCGATCGTTTCTGTTACTGGATCGCTCGACGCAATATCTGCCCCGTCCGGCGTTACGAGCCAGACGCGCGGGCCGCAGACGGGGCAGGCGTTGGGCTGCGCGTGAAAGCGGCGGTTGGTAGGATCGTCGTACTCCGTTTGGCAGGCCGGGCACATCTTGAAATTCGCCATTGAGGTCTGCGGGCGGTCGTAGGGAATGCGGCGCGTGATCGTGAAGCGTGGGCCGCAGTTGGTGCAATTCAGAAATGGATAGCGATAGCGGCGATCGTTCGGATCGAGCAGCTCGCGCAGGCAGTCGGAACACGTCGCCGCATCGGCGGGAATCCCAGTCGAAACCTGACCGCCGGCCGCGCTTGCGACAATACAGAAGCCGGTCTCGCCCGTAGGCCGCGCTGCAATTGCAATAGCCGAATCGATGCGAGAGAGGGGTGGAGCCTCAGCCTCTAGCCGGCGGCGAAACGAATCGATGCGGTCTGCTCGCCCTTCAACTTCGATGGTGACGCCACCGCTGTCGTTGCCGATAAAGCCGGCGAGACCCTCCTCCATTGCCAGCCTGTAGACGAAGGGCCGAAAGCCTACGCCCTGTACAACACCGTGCACGGTGATCGCCTCGCGCCGCACCAGCCCTCTGGGCTGTCCTGGTTTTTGATCGGGTTCCTGCGTCAACTTGGCGCCTCGCTCAGGCATCAGCATAGCGCAGCAGGTTGCGACTGCTCCCCATCTGGAGCGTGCCGCGGTTCCGGAGCCAGTTCGGACCGGCCGGCCGGGATCACGGCTGAAGACAGATAATGAGAAAGGCGGACGGATTCAATGGGTATTCGGCGATTGAGAGCGGCGCGCGCGATTGCGAGTGTTTGCATCCTGCTGCTGCCGTGCGTTCCGGCGCCAACACAGGAACACGATCCTGCAGCAGTGATCCGCCGTGTCGATGCCGCGGTTGCAGCCCGCTTTGAAAATATTCTTGGGTTCACCGACGTTGAGCACTACGTCGTTTACAGGGGCGACGATCAAGTGCATCCCGCCGCGGAGATGACGGTGCGGGATACCTACAAGAAGGGCGTAGGCAAGACCTACACCGTGATATCGCAAAGCGGATCGTCGATTCTTCTGCACTTCGGGTTGAAACCGCTCTTGGAGAACGAGCAGACCATCAATCAGCCTGGAAATGTCGAGAAGTCCTGGTTCAATTCAGCAAATTACGAGATGACTCTCAAGGCCGGCGATGTGCAGAAGCTGAATGGGCGCGACTGCTTTGCGCTGGACATCAAGCCTAAAGAAGCGGCTCCGAACCTGATCATCGGGACCATGTGGGTGGACGCGCAGGACGGAACTCTGGTCCAGATCGACGGAGTTGCATCAAAGAACCCTTCGGCGTTTTCAGGAACCACTCACATGATGCGCGAATACACCAACATCAACGGATATTCGATGGCGATACATGCGCGCGCCGAGTCGGACAGCGCACTTCTTGGCCGCACTGTCGTCACCATCGATTACAACAACTACAACCTCGAGATTAAGACGGGCAAATAGGGCGCCGACTCGAGTCCGCCTGCATCATGCTTGCGTTGAGCTCCTCCTGATCGCGAATCGATGAGAAAGGCCTAACTGAGTATTCCTTCGCCCAGCAGTCCGCCTGTTTTTCGCTGAATCTGTGCGCCGACACATGCGCTGCTGGAGAAGCGACCGCAGCCCCAATCGTTTCAATCTGGAACGGCTGAAATCGATGCCAACAAATGGGATAGCCACACACGCCCGTGATTGCTGTCACGGATTGCCCAGGGTCTGTGCACGTACAACAATGGTAGTATCAGGCGCAGGCGGCGATCATGTGCTGCTCCACGCCCGATGCACGTCTCCAGATGAACCAACCAGGGAGGAAATGTGCCCGTAATCGCGCCCCCACCACTACCCAGCGAAGACAAACGATGGAAGATCGTGAACGGCACGATGCGCAAGAACGGCTTTGCCCGTCACGCCCTCATCGAGACGCTCCACACCGTGCAGTCGTCGTTTGGATATCTCGATGACGATTCGATTCGCTTTGTCGCGCTTTCGCTGCACGTGCCGCTGAGCCAGGCGTATGGAGTGGCGACGTTTTATCACTATTTCACCCTGAAGCCGCCGGGCAAGCATACGGTCACGGTGTGCGCCGGAACGGCCTGCTACATCAAGGGCGCGGACAAGCTGATCGGCGCGGCAGAAAAGCGGCTGTGCATCAAGCAGGGACAAACCACCCCGGACGGAAATGTCAGCCTGATGGTGGCCCGCTGCGTGGGCGCCTGCAGCCGCGCGCCAGTCGCCTTGTGCGACGGCGAAGTCGTGGGTGAGGTAACGCAGGAGCAGATCCTCGAGCAACTGGAAAGGTGGTCGGCGCAATGACAATCGAGGAGCTCGAACAGATCGCCAAAAACGTCAAGCAGGAAAACGAGAAGTACGACTACGAGATCAACGTGTGCATGGACCTGGCCTGCGCCAGCCAGGGCGCCGACAAACTGAAAGATGCATTGGTGAAGGCCGCCGAGGCGGGTGCGAAGAAGGTGCTCGTGCGCCGCACCGGTTGCATGGGACCCTGTTCACACGGACCGTTGGTGCGGGTCGACCCCGAGGAAAGACTCTACCGGCGCGTGAACGCGAGCCATGCCGAGGCGATTGTGAAGAGCCTCGGCGGCGCGCCCGTTCCCGAATTGCAATGCAATCTGGACGAGCACTTCGACAAGCAGGTGCGCGTCGTGCTGGAGAATGCAGGGTACATCGACCCGGAAAAGATTGACGACTACATTGCGCGCGACGGCTACAAAGCGCTGCTCACTGTGTTGACGGAGATGACGCCTAACGGCGTGGTCCATCGCATCACGGAGAGCGGGCTGCGTGGACGTGGCGGAGGCGGGTACCCCACGGGGCTGAAGTGGGGCACCGTGGCCAAGGCAACGGGCGACGTCAAGTATGTGGTCTGCAACGGCGACGAGGGCGACCCCGGCGCGTTCATGGATCGCAGCGTGATGGAGGGCGACCCGCATCGCGCGATCGAAGGCATGGCGATTGCCGCGTACGCCGTGGGCGCGAGCAAAGGCTTCATCTATGTCCGCGCGGAGTATCCGGTGGCCGTCTCCC
>CAZANC010000108.1:4476-10552 GCA_964486495.1 uncultured Occallatibacter sp. | reverse complement strand
AGCTCAACCTGCCGTTCTATATCAACGTGACCGTACAGTAGGAAGCTGCCGAAGCACGAGGAAACGCTCGAGAAGAACGCGCCCCTTACCGGGCGCGTTCTTTTTTTGCAACGGCACTGTTGAGGCGGGCGGCCCATCCTTTAGGTTTTTACATTCTCCCTGACCAATGCTGTGGGTTGCACGAAGGCCCGCTCGTCAGCATTTTGTTTGCTTTTCCTCTTCGCGCCGTCCATTCGGATTCGATCTCCACAGGTCCTCAGGCCGCTCCGCCGGTCCGCGCACAAGCGAGCAACTTCAGAGGCCCTGCGATGGCCGCCGCCATATCGTCACTCGATTGCTCAGCCCTCTCGAGTGCTCCCTTTATCCTGACAATCTCCAGCTCTCGCGAGGCGATTTGGCCGGCCGGTTCGCAGTGCTCTCAGTTGCACCCTCGAAATCAAGCTGGATTAGAAGGCATCGCCACCTCCCGGTGACATTCGCCGTGTCGCGGCCTCAGGCACAAGACCGACGCTAACAACTACAGCCAAGCGGACTCACGCACGCTTGCCGGGAGGACACGAAAACATCGAACGTGCGGCATCCGGCCCCTTCGAAATAACTGCAGAATCCTCCTTCCGATGCGATGGGCAGGCTGTGTGCGATCCCACCCTTCGCCAGTAAAAGGCGAAGGATGGGGCACCCGCGTTCGTGGAACGTGAAGGGTGGGCCACCCGCCCGTCCAGCCGGCTCAACTCATGACGAAGATGGCGCGAGATGTGGATCACCGAGTTCTCCAACGCAATAAGCCATAGAACAACGAGCTATACAACAGCCAATTCAGCACAATTGCCAGCGGTCGCCCTGCGTTATGCACATTGTGACTGATCAGGACGCTTCCTAGAAAACCGGGAACAAAAAGGAGCGAAATCACCGTATACAAAAAGTGCCCAGGCCCGCTGTAATCCGGCCTATAGTAAGGAATTGCAGATACAATCGCCACAACAGAACCCGCAACGGCCCCAATTATGAAGATTGTCGATCTATTTCGCGCCGAATCTGTTGTTCTCATCACATTCACGTTTTTCACATCTTAGAGCGGGGAAGCCCCACCCCGACCTCCCTGCCTAGCAATGCCTCATCTCCGATCAATTGCATACCAAGTGGGTCGATACAGAACCCCCGATTGAATTTCCGTTGCTGTCATAAATCGTGGTCGTAGTCTGCTCAGTATGGGAGCCTGACCCGAATACTTGCCAGAACGCCCGCTGGGCATTTTGGATTGCCGTCTGTTGACGCCTTTTGTTGCTGTCTGTAGGAACAATCTCGCGCAGAACGTGCCAATACGTTCTTAAGTCGCCGTAGTTGTCCGTCCAGTGTTGTCCGCCTTCATGGGACGGAGAAGTCATGCCAGTAATCGTATGGAGAGCGTTCCCAAATGCCTGCAACGCGGCCGGGCAAAGCCCTGTGTGTCCCGAGTCAATCCATTGCTGTTGTAATTCCTCCGCATCGTGCTCATTTTGCGAAATCCAATCGGCCGTTTTTTGGGCATCGCCTTGAGCGTCAAAACAGCCGTCGCAGCCCTCTCCTACCATCCCATGCTTGTAGGAGCCCGCAACGCTTTGATCTTCGTCCACTGCAGCGCTCTGCTTTTTAAGAATGTCTCTTTGGCCCGACGAGAGCGTTGGGAATGATTTATCGATTATGTCGTTGTGTACCCATGTGGGCCAGAAACCATTGCGGTCCATCATTGTCAGCGGATTATTGAGAGCATACTCGTACCGATTCCAAGTCTGTGGCAAGAAAAAGTCCACGCCGAGATTCGACGGATCGGGTGACATCCAGCGGCCCATGCTGCTTGCGTAGTATCTTGCCCCGAAGTAGTCATTCCCTGATTCGGCATCGCGTTCTTTGCCGGTGAAGTGGTGTTCGGTGGCGTCGTCCTGGCACGCGGAGAACCCAGAAACGCTGGCGGGAGTTAGCGAATCCCCGAAGGGCAGGCTGGTGTACGCGGTCGCGCAGGGGTTCGCCCCCACCTCCACGCGCTTGGTCCCCAGCCAATCGGTCAAGGCGAAGAGGGTGTTGTTCGCCGCATAGTCGTAGGTCGCGATCAGCGCGCCGCCCGCAAACACGTTGGTGTGCGCCCAACCGCTGGGGTTCGACAGGTTCACGTCCGCCACATCCAGCTCCGTGACCTGCTCCCCACCTTGCCCCAAAATCCAACTCGTGGTCAGCGTGAAGGTCCAGCCGCCTTGGCCGGTTATCCCGGAGCAGGCGGTGTTCCATGTGGGATTGCCGGAGCCGGTCCAGCTCAGCTTACCCTTGGCCACACGCGTGCCCTCTGCGTCGTAAACATACTGCGTTATCGTGCCCACGGTCAGCTTCTCGACCGCGCACAGCCGGCCCTCGATGTCGTAAAGATACGCATTCACGCCATCGTTGAGCACGTTGCCCGCGGGGTCGGCGTCGTAGGTGTACTGATTCAGGCCGTCGTGGGTCATGTTGCCCGCCTGATCGTTGAGCAGGTTGCCGACGAGATCGACTGCGCCGGCCGGAAGTTCACACCCCGGCCGGCATCCGATTCTGGCAACCATACGGGCTCACAAGACCGTCAGCGTGATCGTTCCCGCAGTGCCGCTGGCGCCGTTGGCGCTGCCGGTCACAGTGATGGTGTAAGTTCCGGCGGTGGTGCCGGTGTTGCCTCCACCTCCGCCGCCTCCGCCCCCGCTGCTGCCTCCGCCGCAGCCGATGGCGCCGAGCGAAACGAACAGCACCAGCAGCCCGGCAATGACCAGCCAGTTACGCCGGCGGCGCGGAACGCCAAAGAGCAGGACCAGCGCAAGGGCCGTGCCCCCAGCCGACGGCCACAAGAGCCGCTTCGTTTGATTAGCGGCGCTCGAAGACCCCGTCGTATACACCGTAAGCGTTGACGAGCTTGCCGTGTTTCCGCTGACGGTGACGGACGTCGGCGACATGGTGCAAGTCGGCATATCGGTGACGCCGGTCATGTTCGTCGTCACCTGGCAGGTGAGATTTACGGAGCCCGAGAATCCGTTGCCGCCGGTCACGCTGAAGCTGGCAGTGTTTCCTGTTGTTGCGCCCGGCTCCAGGCTCATGGTCGCGGTTCCGCTGGGCGGGCTGATGGTGAAGGTCGGTTCAGCCGTGACGGTGAGATTGAAGGTTGTGTTGGCCGTGAGCGCGCCGGATGTTCCAGTGATCGTGACCGTGACCGGTCCGCCGGTTGTGGCGGAAGAGGTTGCGGTGAGGGTCAGCACTTGTGTATTGGCGGCAGTGCCGGCAGCAAAGCTGGCCGTTACCCCGGTGGGAAGGCCGGAAGCAGTGAGCGCGACCGTGCCGGTAAAGCCATTTGCCGGAACCACAGTGATGATTTGAGAGCTATCGGAATTGGCCTGGGCCAAAGTTACGGCGGACTCCGAAGCAGTGAGGGTAAAGGTTGGCGGCGCGACCACTGTAAGCGCAATAGTGGTGGTTTCAGTGAGCGAGCCGGAGGTACCGGTGATGGTGACCGTGACCGGGCCGCCGACAGTGGCTGTGCTCGAAGCCGTCAAGGTCAGCACGCTGGTATTGGCCGTGGTCGGGTTGGGGCTGAAGCTGGCGGTCACGCCGCTGGGCTGCCCGCTGGCGGAGAGAGTGACCCCGGAAGCGAATCCGTTGGCAGGGGTTACGGTGATGGTCTCGCTGGTGTTGGTCGCGCCCTGCGTGATGGAGAGAGAACCCGACGAGGGTGAAAGCGAGAAGGTCGGCGCCGCAGTCACGGTAACTGCAATGGTGGTGGTCTTGGTTAACGAACCCGAGCTACCGGTGATGGTGACTGTGACCGGGCCGCCGAGGGTGGCTGTGCTCGACGCCGTCAAGGTCAGCACGCTCGTGTTGGCCGTGGTTGGATTGGGGCTGAAGCTGGCGGTCACGCCAGTTGGCAGCCCGGTGGCAGAGAGCGTGACCCCGGAAGCGAATCCGTTGGCAGGGGTCACGGTGATGGTCTCGCTGGTGTTGGTCGCGCCTTGGGCAATGGACAACGTGCCCGCGGTGGGTGAAAGCGAGAAGGTCGGCGCCGCAGCGACTGTCAGTGCAAGCGTCGTGGTTTCATTGAGCGAGCCGGAAGTGCCGGTGATGGTGACCGTGACCGGGCCGCCGACGGCGGCCGTGCTCGAGGCGGTCAGGGTCAACACGCTCGTGTTGGCCGTGGTTGGGTTGGGGCTGAAGCTGGCGGTGACGCCGCTGGGCAGCCCACTGGCAGAGAGCGTGACCCCGGAGGCAAATCCGTTGGCGGGGGTTACGGTGATGGTCTCGCTCGTGTTGGTCGCGCCTTGCGTGATGGACAACGTGCCCGTAGTGGGTGAGAGCGAGAAAGTCGGCGCCGCAGCGACGGTAAGTGCAATGGTGGTGGTTTCAGTGAGCGAGCCGGAGACGCCGGAGATGGTGACGGTGACCGGGCCGCCGACCGTTGCTGTGCTCGATGCGGTCAGGGTCAACACGCTGGAGTCCGTTGTTGTCGGGTTCGGGCTGAAGCTGGCCGTTACGCCGCTGGGCAGCCCGCTGGCGGAGAGCGTGACTCCGGAACTGAATCCATTGGCGGGAGTTACGGTGATGGTCTCGCTACTGTTGGTCGCGCCCTGCGCGATAGACAAGGTGCCCGTGGTGGGCACAATGGTAAACGTGGGAGGCGCGGTGACTGTCAGTTGAATGGTGGTAGACCCGGTATAGGAGCCGGAGACGCCGTTAATGGTCACTGTGACTGGGCCGCCGGCCGTGGCCGAGCTGGAGGCCGTTAGAGTCATGACTTGCGTGCCGGAAACGGTGCCGGCGGCAAAGCTCGCTGTGACTCCGCTGGGCAGGCCTGCAGCGCTCAGGGTTACGCTACCTGAGAAGCCGCCAACGTCGCTTACCGTGACGGTGTCGGTGGTGCTGCTTCCCTGGGCAACGGAGACGCTGGCGGGCGACGGCGTAAGGCCAAAGCCGGGCGCGGCGCCATTCACGGTTACCGTCTGGGTGTTGCTCGATTGATCGGTTCCGAGCAAGGTGTCGCTGTCAGGGCCCGCTTCGAGCGGAGTGAAGCTGACCGTTGCGGCAAACTCCGCGCCGCCGATCAGTGTCGATGCGCAGGTTCCGGTGGTGCTCAAGGTTGCTGAGCCGGTTGTGCTGGAATTGGCGGCAAAGTTTGCCGCAGGAGCCGGATTGGAGGAGCAGCCGGCATCGTTCAGAACCGTCGAAACTGGATTCGTGGTCGCTGAGGGACTCGACGGCGTGCCCACCGCTGAGCCGGGAACGCTGACGGAGTTCAAAGTGAGCTGCGCCACGGTGTCAGCACCGCTCGTAATGACGCTGGATCCGGTAGCGAGGTAGAGATTGCCGGAGGGGTCAATGCTCATGACCTTGGTGCCTTGCGTCGACACCATGTAAAGAGCGGTTGGCTGGCCATTGGCGGTGGGAATGCCGGTGCTGGTGTCGGGGAAGCCAAAGATACCGTCGTTCAGGTCGCCAAAGAACACGGTATCGCCGTTGCTCGTGCTTCTGAGTACGGCCACGCCATCCAAATCATTGTCGTAGTAACCCGGGGTGGCAGGCGTGATGGTGTAGAGAGTAGTGGGCGAGGCGGAGTAGCCGGTGGTTTTGCCGCCGTAACCAGCGCCCGAACTGACCGGCAGCTCTTTCAGGCTGGAGTAAAAACTCATGTACCCGTAATTGTGCGAGTCTCCGGTCAGGTCGACGTAGGTCGAAGAGTCAGTGAAGAAGATATTGCCCGCCGAGTCGATGGAAAGGCTGCCCGCCAGAAGCTGTCCCGATGAAGTTGAAGGCGCGGGGGAAGCCGTAGGCTCCATATAAAGCTCGACCGGACTTCCGGTACCGCCCAGACAAGCAGCCGTGCATTCCCAGATTCCGTTGCCGCCTGATAGCCCGGTGGAGGAAGTGATCCAGAAGAGATCGCCCTTGGCATCAAACTCCATCGCCTCAGGATTGATCGCGCCGACTGCCGTCACAGTACATTCCGTCGTGCTCGACCCGGTGCAGGCAGGTGTGCTTGTAGACGGCGTGCTGAATGCGGCGTAACCGGAGTTCGTGCTGCCGCCCACATAGGGCA
>CAZANC010000108.1:0-4376 GCA_964486495.1 uncultured Occallatibacter sp. | reverse complement strand
GACGGCGTGCTGAATGCGGCGTAACCGGAGTTCGTGCTGCCGCCCACATAGGGCAGCTTGATGACGACGACAGGACTACCGTAGAGGCTGCCGACGTAAATATCATTCTTGCTGTCCATGGCCGCGCCGCTGCTCCCCGTCCATGCGCCGAGCACGGTGAGAACTCCCGTTTGCGCATTGATCAGGTTCAGGTTCTTTGTGTCGGCCACGGCAATCTCGCCGTTCGAGCCCGCAGCAAAACTGCCGCCAGTGGAATTGTTGCTGGTTTGCACATAACCGCCCAGAGCGGCCAGCCAATTCACCTGACTCACCATCAATTCAGCGTCTGAGGGAACCGGCACCGGTGGCAGCGTGGTGACCTGGAAAGACTGCGCGACCGGAGTGGCAGCGGAATAGATCCCGTTCCCGGCCTGCGCTGCGGTAATTGTGCAGCCGCCCGTGGCCTTTAAAGTGGCAGTCGAGCCAGAGACTGTGCAGACTGTCGTGGTGCTCGAAGAGTAGCTCACCGCCAGGCCGGAACTGGCCGTTGCTGCGAGCGCCAATTGCGTGCCGACCTGCTGGTCGCCGGGGTTGTTGAAGGTGATGGTCTGCGACTTGGCGGCTTGAACGGTGAGCGCCACGGTCGTGGTTGCCGTCAGGGAGCCGGAGGTTCCGGTGATGGTGACTGTGGCGGTTCCTGTTGCTGCCGTGCTGCTGGCGGTCAGAGTAAGGATCTGAGTTCCAGTCCCCGTGCCGGCGCTGAATGCAGCCGTTACGCCAGTGGGCAGGCCGCTGGCGGAGAGAGAGACCGAGCCGGTAAAGCCATCCAGCGGAGTTACCGAAATGGTGTCAGTGGTGCTGAGTCCTTGCCCCATGGTTTCCGCAGGGTTTGAAGCAGCCAGCGTGAATCCCTGGGTCGTCGATCCATACCACTCCGGCAGGGTTGTGTCTCCCGTCGGTTTATTTTGAGGCGAGTAACCGGTGTCATTCGAGCCGGGAGCCGAAACCGACCAATCCCACCAAAAGACACCTTTCATCCACGAGGTTTGCTGACTGAAAACCTCAAAAAATGCTTGATAGCAATTCTCCTGTTCGGCGGGATCGTAGGATCCTGTCGGAGAGTAGTTATATGGAGCGGCATTTGAGCCGGTCGCGCTGGGGTACCCAATTTCGGTGAAAACCAGCGGCTTGCCGGGATAAGCTTCGGAGAGAGTCTCAAGGGCCTGAACCGCATTGAAGCCGCCGCTGCAGGGATTACTGGTCCAGCCGCTGACTAACTGCGCCAACGTGGGATCGGGCGGCGAACTGGTATTGCAGTCGGACGAATTATCGATAGGGAAATATCCGTCCACGCCAATGATGTCGACGTCGCTCCAGAAGGTGACAGACGTGAATTCGTCGCCCGCGCCGGTCGCGTTGGCGCCGTATGCCAGCATCAGGTTGGGATACTGCTGGCGCAAGGGGTTGATGACGTATTGCTGCCAATAGACGGAGCAACTGCTTCCCGAAGTATTGGGACAGTTGTTTCCGGTCAAATCCTTGAACTCGGTTCCGATGACCATGATGCCGACGTTGTTCTCCGTCGCAATCTGGGCAAAGTGCAGGATGAACGATTGGTAGCTGGTGAACCAGGCGGTGAGCCATGCTTCCTGTTCGGCGGTGGTGGTGTCGGTGCTGGGCCACGTGAACTCACCGCGCCAAATTCCGTCTTCGGAGTCTACATGCGGTTTCAGAGAGACGGTAATTCCCTGCGCCTGCAAAGCCTGAATGGCCGCGACGACCGCGTCATCGCTGGGCGAGGAAGAGGAAGGTGCAATGGCGTTCGAATCGTAAGTCTGCACGTACCAGGTCGCCATCACAGCCGTGAAATTGGCGTTGGTGGCGCGGATGGTTTGCGCGGCCTCAGTGCTGTTCAGATAGTCGCTCTGTGAATAGTCAATGTAATCCATGCCGTTGTAAGTGAAACCGGACTGGCTCTGCGCAAGGGCGTGGCGCGGAGCCGCAACAAGGGCAAGTGCGGCGACGGCGGAGGCGATGGTAGCGATGCGAGCGAGGCGGTAAGTTTTCGAATTCATGGCTTCACTCCAGTTTGCGTCAGGCACCAGCTCGGAACCGCGACCTGATCGCCTTCCCGAATGCCATTGGCGCCGCCAACAATCTCGCCGGCGGAACACTCCTGGCGCGCCTGGCAGCCGTTGGCGCAGCCGACAATTCTGGTTATCTGAATCTGGACTGAGGGGATACTGAAAGACTTGACGGAACCGCAAAATCCATCGCCGGACCAGGGCCGAACACAGACCGTGTCTCCGACCGACTTGCCCGTGGAGCGCGCGCCGGACGCGAGCAGGAGCGCAGCGATCTCCGTCTCGCCTTTATTCTCGGCCACATTGAGCGCAGTGCCGGTTCCTCTGGCGGCCCGGTTCAGGTCGGCTCCCGCCGCGATCAACGCTTTCACGATGTCGATCTGGCCGTTTTGAGCCGCAGCGATCAGGGCCGTCCGTCCATCCGCGGATGTCGCATCAACGCTTGCGCCGCTCGCCAGCAGAGAGCGGACCGCGGCGGTTTGGCCTGCAGATGCAGCAATGATGAGTTGGGTGAGGCCGTCCGGGTTGCGGGCATCGATTCCAGCGGGGTGCGGCAAGCTCGACGGACCACTCTGCTGCGATCTCGCGCAGGGAACGAAGGACACGCCCAACAATATTGAGACAGCAAGGGCACACCACGACAGGGACCGACTGAAAATCAGCCAGCCATGCGGCACATGAACCTGATTCATAGGGGTACTCCACTTCGGCGGGATCGAATCCGCCGCAATCATTTAAGGCTAGAGATAACGATACCATGAAATCCGAACTACGGGCCCGGGCAAGATTTCAAGACATTTTTCGGGGCAACGGAAGGCCGCTCGAAGACAAGGCTCGCGTACTTTTGGCTCAACCTCAACAGCCGCGAGGAAACGGCCTATTCCAGAATCAGGAGCCCGTCCAATTGTAAGCCGCTATCAGCCGGCCGTCCGTTCCTATCAGCAGAATGGCAGCTCGTCCGCTTGCCAACGTTCCGGCAAATCGCTTTCCGCTGCGCACATCCACGAAATTCACCTGAGTCTGATTCGATTCCGATGTAATGACGTAGAGAGTTGCTTCAGGGAAGCGTGTAGGGCAGATCAGGATACCGGGATCCTTGAGCGTGGTGCTGTAGACGGGCGCGACACCGGCGACCGTCAGCGCATAGCTGTAGATATCGCCTACCGCCTGCAGATTGTCATTGAGCTCCAGCGGCAAGGCGGCGAATAGAATTTTTCCCTTGCCCAAAGGCGCCTCCGACCAATCTTCGCCGCCGGCTAATGTGGCACGGCTCAGGTATGTGGTTTTGTCGCCGGAGAAACTGAGTCGCTCATCGCCGCCAGGGAAGTGCATCAATTCATCGCGGATTGTGAGCGCTGTGGTCCGATACGGGAGCCCGATCGCATTCTGCCGGCCCGTGTCGTGAAGGTGCGCGTCCGCTGCGAAGGGGCCAGTGACCAACAGCACCGCGCCGGCTTTTACGCGATCCTCAATGGCCTGCCACGCCGCGTCCGTGAGCCCCATGGGCGACGGAAGAAGGATGAGCTTGGGCGAACCAAGTAGTTCGATCTGATATTCACCCACGGCATAGGCCTGGCTGCGCGCGTAGCCATAAAGCGCCCGGACAGCGTTTTTCTGTGCCTCAATTGCGAAGTGGTTGCCGACAGACAACTGGAACGACTGCGGCAGAACGATGGCAACGTCGGGCAGCAGGAGACCGGTGCCCAGCGGGGCAGCCTCGCCGGCAAAAGCACTCAGCTGCTTCATGCGGTCTTCCCATACCTTGGCCGAACCGTCGCTGCGCACCATGCCAAAATCGGCGTCGCGCCCCCAGTCCCACTGCATCGCGCCGGTGCTGCCGGCAGCGAACCCAAGCGCCCATTTGCGCTCGATCAAATCAACGCCGGTAAACTCGTCGTATCGCCAGGCCCCGTCCGGCGCCCACACCGGTTGGTAGCCCGTTTCCCCGGTAATGTTCGGGACGCCAACGCGCTTCGCCGCCACGGAGTCCCAAAGCAACCCATCGTCCTGCCAGTAGGTGTGGTTTGTGGTGAAGGAGACGCCTGCGCCGCCATAAAACTGGTTGAGCACGCGATCGATCACGCCGCCCTCGTCCTGTCCAATATCGATCAGTTGCTTGCTTCCCAAGCCGCGAATCAGGCCGATCGTCGCGCGCAGCCAGTCGATAAAGCCATCCTGGGCGAAAAGGTTATAGTCCAGCGCGCGGACTGCGTTGGGGTTCCCGGAGCGCGATGCTGTCAGGTCGGTCGGGGATGGCAGCGGGATGGCATCGAAGGCGCCTAACTGTTCGGCCGGAACGCGCCACGCATCGGC
>CAZANC010000107.1:0-10591 GCA_964486495.1 uncultured Occallatibacter sp. | reverse complement strand
CGCAGGGTCGTTGGAATTTAAAGAAGAGCAACCGAGCAAAGTACGAAGCCCCATGCCGGTAGCATACTGCGCGATCCCCCTCCACAACAACATCAAGACCTCTGGCGTACGATGCTCGCGGTCGAATTCCCGCATCACTGCGGCTTCCATAAAATCAAAAAACCGGAGCGGAACTGCAAGTCTCTCTTGAGTTCCGCTCCGGCCGCAGTGTTCTGGGGAATCTATTCCGCCCGCTCGGTTAACGCCCTCGCCCGCCTCTCGCAGCGAATCCGCCGCGCGCAGCCATCCCCGTCGTCATCACCGACCCACGTGCCGCGTAGCCTCCGCCCACATATCCGCGCCCGGTATATCCATATCCGTAACTCCGCGCAGCCGGCGCATAACCCCGAGGAGCATATCCATATCCGCGCACCACCGGAACTCCGGCATACGCCCTCGACCCGTACCCGTAAATTTCAACGCGCGGCCCGATCGCAACTCCGACATAAGGCATCACGCTCGGATAGACCACCGGCGGCACGTAGGTCATAGGCGCGGGATACGCCACTGGCGGCGCATAAGCCATCGCCGGAGCCGAAGGCTGCTCATCCGGTGCGGGCTGCTCGGGCGCATAGGACTGCTCCGCTCCCTCATCCGGCGCCTGCGTCGGCGGCGGAGGCTGCGGCGCGTAGGACTGCGGCCCGCGCTGATACAGCCCATACGGATCGCGCTGCGGCTCAGGCACAACGGGAACCTGAATATCGTCCATCATGCGCAGCGTCAGCGTCGTCTCCGACTTCAGTGTCGGTCTTGGTCCGCGCCGCGGCAAATTGATCAGATCGAGCGGCCACAACACCGGAATCATCCACAGAACCGTGTCGCGAACGGCGTGGCCCTCGCCCAGAATCCGTCCCTGCGCATCGATCTTGTACCCGGGCACTTCAACGACCTTTGCGCTGATCGGAACCACGGTGTCGCCCACGTACAGCCGGTCGAAGTCCAGTTCCATCCAACCCTTGCCCACAAAGTGGCCGGGATCCTTGTACTCAGCAAACTGTCCGCCCAGGTAGCTTCCATAAGGCAGCATGAAGTCGCCACGCCGGAACTGCACCTTGCACAGCACCGGATCGCCAACAGCAGTTGTCTTCGATGAGATCTTCCCGTCGCCGGTCGTGCACGATACCAGCGCCCCCGCCGGAATCAGCCGCGAGCTGGCGTCCGCAAACAGCGATGGCGTCAGCAGAAGTGAGAACACAACGAACATTGCACGCTTCATACACTGCCCTCCAAGGCAAAGAATCCCTCCGCCTCTCAACGAGATTTGCTCCCGCGAGACGCAATGGACGAAAAATCCCCAATTACACTCACGAACCCCCGAGGGATTCAAAAGTTCCGCCGCGATTCGAATATTTTTCTTGAGGTCCGTAAACAATCGCCGCTGTTAAGTTGGGCATGTTACGTCTGGCAACGGTTCTCGCCCAGGCACTGTTTCTCATAAACGCATGCGCTTACGAACGAGTTCCCCGCCCGCGAATGCGATTCCGCCATCGCGCTCAATCCCGGAGAAGCGTGTCTTCAATTCGTATAGATTCGCACGTAGTCGACAAGCATCTGCGACGGGAAGGGCGTGCCCGCATTCGGAGGGCCCGGCCAACTGCCCCCAACGGCCAGGTTGAGAATGAGGAAGTTGCTTTGGCCGCCGTCAAACGGCCAAACCGCGCCGCTCAAGCCATTCAGGCTGGTCGAGGTGTAGGTCACATAAGGCAGGCTGGGGTTATCCACGTAATACGACACGCTGTCTTTGCTCCAGATCATGCCATATGTGTGCCAGCCCGATGCAGTTGCACCGCCGGTGAAGTCGTAGATCGTCCCCAGATTGGTGCCCGTAAACCCGGCTCCATGAATCGATCCCTCATTCCAATCGGACGTGCCGGCCGGTGGATTCCCCGGTGGCGGCCCCGCGGCGTTGATCCGCTCCATCACGTCCATCTCTCCGCAGGCCGGCCACCCTGCCGTGGCTTCCGTGTTGCCCATCAACCAAGCCGCCGGCCAGAGCCCCTGGGCATCCGGCGCCTGCACGCGAAACTCAATGCGGCCGTACTGAAAGCCGAACAACCCCTGCGTGTAGAGGCGCGCCGAAGTGTAGACACCGGGCGACGGCTGCTGCGCGACGATGTGCAGATAGCCGTCGGTGCCCACATAAACACTTGGGCTTGCCGCCGAACAGGGCGCGGCATTCGATGCCCACGCGCAATATGTCTCCAACTCGTTGTTGCCAAATCCGCTGTTGCCGGTTTCGTAGGTCCACACCTTCGGATCGGGTTGAACGTTGCTTCCCGTCGCGTTCGAGAATTCATCGCTCCAGACAAGCGTGCCCGAGGGAATGTTGAGATTGAAGGTCTGGGATGCAACGCTGCTGGCGCTGCCCGTACCCCGCGCAATGACCTTCAAAGTCAGGTTCGACGTAACCAGGAACGGCGCTTCATAAACCTGCGACGACGGCGTAGGAGCCGATCCGTCGATCGTGTAGTAGATGGTTGCGCCCGGTGTCGGGGACGCCAAACTCACAATCACTGCGCCATTCAACGCTGCGGAAGTGGTGATGACCGGCGCAGCCGCCTGCTGAACCGTATTGGAATTACCCGCGACGCCTCCACCGCAGGCACACAACAGCCCGCACGACAACACAGCCGCTGCCAGCGCCTTTACTGAAGTGCCCCTGCAAATTATCTTCCGCGCCAAGCGATGAACCACATTCATCCCCCGATGCACTTATCTGATCACTGCTGGTTTCCTGAGTCAATGAAATGGACGCGCATTCGAGAATACGGTGGTGAAGATCGCCTATATCGCTTTCCGCTGCTAGCGGAGAGCTGCCGCCCGGTGCTGGCTGCCATTCGGCTTTTCAGTGATCGGCACAACGCAGCTACGCCGTATCGTAATTCAGGTTCGGCCCCAGCCAGCGTTCCACCTCGGCCACGCTCATCCCCTTGCGCTTCGCGTAGTCTTCCGCCTGGTCGCGGCCGATCTTCCCCAAGCTGAAGTACCGGCTCGCCGGATGCGCAAGGTAGAATCCGCTCACGCTCGACCCCGGCCACATCGCAAACGATTCTGTCAGCTCGATGCCCGCGTTCTTCTTCACATCGAGCAGCTTCCACAGCGTGCCCTTCTCCGTGTGATCGGGGCATGCCGGATACCCCGGCGCTGGCCGTATCCCGCGATACTTTTCATGGATCAGCTCATCGCTGCTTAGCTTCTCGTCGCGACCATAGCCCCAATCCTCGCGCGCGCGTTTATGCAGGCACTCCGCAAACGCCTCGGCGAGCCGGTCGGCAAGCGCCTCCGCCATGATCGCGTTGTAATCGTCGTGTGCCGCTCTGAACTGATCGCACAATTCCTTCAACCCAAACCCACTCGTCACCGCAAACGCTCCGATGGAATCTCGCAGCCCCGTCTCCTTCGGCGCAACAAAATCCGCCAGGCAGCGGCACGGCTCATTCCCTTCGCGGTCCGATTGCTGCCGCAGAAAATGAACCCGCGTGAGCACCTTCGCGCGGCTCTCATCTGTGTACAACTCCACGTCGTCGCCCGTCGCGTTCGCCGCAAAAAATCCGTAGACGCCGCGCGCCCTCAGCAGCTTCTCCTTCACAATCCTGTCCAGCAGCGCATTTCCCTCCGCAAAAATCTGCCGCGCCTGCTCGCCTTGCTTCTCGTCCTCAAGAATCCTCGGATAAACCCCCTTCAGCTCCCACGTATGGAAGAACGGGCTCCAATCGATGAACTCTCTCAGCGTCGCCAGCGGAAAATCCTCCAGCACGCGCACGCCTGTGAAGGCCGGCCTCGCCAGATCCTCTGCACGCCATTCAATTGGCGTCCGCCTCGCACGCGCGATCTCCAGCGGAACCACCGCCCGCCGCGGTGCCGCATGTGCCTTGCGCAGCGCGTCATATTCCGCGCGATGCTTCGCCACAAACTCTGGCTTGCCCTCTTCGCTCAGCAGGCTCGTCGTCACTGGCACAGCCCGGCTCGCGTCGAGCACATGCACCACCGGCTCGCTGTAGTGCGGAGCGATCTTCACCGCCGTATGCGCGCGGCTCGTCGTTGCTCCGCCAATCAGCAGCGGCAGCTTCATTCCCTGCCGCTCCATCTCCCGCGCCACGTGCACCATCTCGTCGAGCGATGGCGTAATCAGCCCGCTCAGCCCGACAATGTCCGCCTTCACCTCTCGCGCACGCTCCAGAATCTTCTCCGCCGGAACCATCACGCCCATATCAATCACTTCGTAGTTGTTGCAAGCCAGCACCACGCCCACAATATTCTTCCCAATGTCATGAACGTCTCCCTTCACGGTCGCCAGCACAATCTTTCCCTGCACCCTCACCGCCTTGCCCGCCGCGGCCATCTGCGCCTTCTCCGCCTCCATAAACGGCGTCAGATACGCCACTGCCTTCTTCATCACCCGCGCCGACTTCACCACCTGTGGCAGAAACATCTTTCCCGCGCCAAACAAATCTCCCACCACACCCATGCCGTCCATCAGCGGACCTTCAATCACCGCCAGCGGCCGTCCCAGCTTCACGCGCGCCTCTTCCGTATCCACCTCGACGTACGCATCGATCCCCTTCACCAGCGCGTGGCTCAGCCGTGCCTCCACCGTCCCGTTGCGCCACTCCTCAACCTTCCTCTCGCTTTCCTCGCCCGCGTCCGCTCCCGCCGCCTTCAGCTTCTCGCCGAACTCCACCAGCCGTTCGGTCGCATCCGGCCGCCGGTTCAGCAACACGTCCTCCACCAGTTCCTTAAGCCCCGGCTCAATCTCCTCGTAAACCTCCAGCATGCCCGCGTTCACAATGCCCATATCCATGCCCGCGGCAATCGCGTGATACAAAAAGGCCGCATGCATCGCCTCGCGCACCTTGTTGTTCCCGCGAAAACTGAACGACACGTTCGACACGCCGCCGCTCACCTTCGCGTGCGGCAAATTCTCCTTGATCCATCGCGTCGCCCGGATGAAGTCCATCCCGTAGTTGTTGTGCTCCTCCATCCCCGTCGCCACGGTCAGGATGTTGGGATCGAAGATGATGTCCTCGGGGGGAAAGCACAGCTCGCGCGTCAAAATCCTGTAAGCGCGCTCACAAATCCGCGTCTTGTCCTCGAATCCCGCAGCCTGCCCCTGCTCGTCGAAGGCCATCACCACCGCAGCCGCGCCATACTTCTGCACCTTCGCCGCGTGCTCGCGAAACTTCGCCTCGCCCTCCTTCAGCGAAATCGAATTCACAATGCCCTTCCCCTGCAGGCACTTCAATCCCGCCTCAATCACTTCCCACTTTGAGGAGTCGATCATGAACGGAACCTTCGCCACTTCGGGTTCGCTGGCCAACAACTGCAGGTAGCGCGTCATCGCGGCCACGCCGTCGATCATCCCTTCGTCCATGCAGATGTCGAGTACGTTCGCGCCGTTCTCCACTTGTTGCCGCGCCACGCTTACGGCCTCTTCGTACTTGCCTTCTTTGATCAGCTTGGCGAACTTCGGCGACCCGGCCACATTGGTCCGCTCGCCAATCAGGATGAAGACACCAGGTTGTTGTGTGAACGGCTGCGATCCCGACAATCGCAGCGGTTTTGTCTCAACAGGCTTTGCCGGACCCGCGCTCATGCCGCGCTCTCAACGGCGCAAGTCTCCGCGGCCACCGCAGCCGGAATCTTGCGCGGCGCAACTCCCTCCAGCGCCTTCGCGATCGCCGCAATGTGCTCCGGAGTATTGCCGCAGCAGCCGCCGGCAAGATTAATCAGTCCCTCGCGCGCAAACTCGCCAAGGTACCGCGCCATATCCTCCGGCCCCAGATCGAACCCCGTCGCCGATAGCGGATTCGGCAATCCCGCATTCGGATAGCAAGACACGGCTACGTCCGCCTTCTCCGCAAGCTCGCGCAAAAACGGCGCCATCAAATCCGGTCCCAGCGAGCAGTTCAGTCCCACGCTGAACGGCTTCGCATGACGCACCGCGGTCCAGAACGCCTCAATCGTCTGCGCGGAAATCATCGTCTCTCCGCCGCGGCCCACCGCCGCAGAAATCATCACCGGCAGCTCCTTGCCGCTCGCCGCGAGCCCATCCTCGTCGAACACTTCTCGGATCGCCACCAGCGCAGCCTTTGCGTTTAAGGAATCGAATATCGTCTCCACCAGCAGCAAATCCGCGCCGCCCGCAATCAATCCCCGCGCCTGCTGCTTGTACGCCGTCTTCACCTGGTCAAAAGTCACCACGCGAAACCCCGCATCGTCCGCGTCCGGCGAATTCGACAGCGACACCGTCAGCGGTCCCAGCGCTCCCGCCACAAATCGCTGCCGTCCCGTCTCATTGCCCACGCGATCCGCCCACTCCCGCGCCTGTCGCGCCGACTTCTCGTTGATCTCCCACGCCAGCTCCCCGAGAAACTTGTCGTCAATTACCTTCTGATAAAACTCCGGATCCTTCCGCCCTCCCCGCTCCCGCGGATCGTCCACAAAAAACTCGCTCTGCGCGATGCTCGTCGCGCCAAACGTATTCGTCTCCAGAATGTCCGCCCCGGCCTCCAGGAATCGCCGGTGAATATCGCCGATCAGCTCCGGCCGCGTCAGCGTAAATAGATCCCCATTGTTCAGCAGGTCCTTCTTCGCATCCCTGAACCGCTCTCCGCGAATGTCCGCTTCCTTCATCCCATAGGTGCGAATCGTCGTTCCCGTCGCTCCATCAATGATGGCGATCCGGCTCTCAACCACGCGTTGCAGCGGATGTTTGTGCACTTCAGTCATTTCTTCCAGCGATTAGGGGCTCTTTGTGCGCTTCGGTAATTCCTTCCAGCGATTCGGCGCTCTTTGTGCTCCTCAGTCCATTCTTCCAACAATTTAGCGCCCTTCCTCAAGCATATCGGACCCCATGCTCTACCCCAACCAATTCCGCGTCCAACGTGCCTCCACGGTTACTGAACTGCTCCAACTCCAGCCCGAACGGAAAAACTGTAGTGTCGGCTTCCAGACCCGTAGCGCCGGTCTCCAGACCGGGGTCCCCAACGACAGGTCTTCGTCGTTGGGGTGGGAGACCGGCTGTCGTGCGGGTCTCCAGACCCGCGCATACAGGCCGACTTGCCAACTTGCTGACTCGCTGACTTGCTGACTCGCCGCATACCTTCCCATTAGACTGAAGACGATGATCACCACTCTCTTTGGCAGCGAAGAACCCGAAAAACCTGGTCCAAAACCAGAAAAAAACCTCTTCGACCGCATGCGCCAGGCCGTCTCGCGCACGCGCGAGTCTTTCTCTGCCAAAATCTCCGATCTCGCCGCCCTCACTCGAACCGTCGACGAGTCCGCCCTCGACAATCTTGAAACCGCCCTGCTTTCGAGCGACCTCGGCGTCTCAACCACCACCGCTATTCTCGACGCCCTCCGTGATCGCGCCCGCCATCAGGCCATCGAGGGCGGTGCCGAGCTACGCGATCTCTTGAAGGAGCAATTGATCGCCATCCTGAGCGCTCCGCAAGGAGCGGCTGCTGCACCGCAGGTGCCGCCCGCCGCACCCCCCAAGGTCACCTTTCTTGTCGGCGTCAACGGCACCGGCAAAACCACTTCGAGCGGCAAGCTCGCCGCATGGTCCCGCGCGCAAAACCGCTCCGTCCTCCTCTGCGCCGCAGACACCTACCGCGCCGCCGCCATCGAACAGCTCGAAATCTGGGCCCAGCGCTCCGGCGTCGAAATGATCAAGACTCGACAGGGCGGTGATCCGGCCGCCGTCCTCTTCGACGCCATCTCTGCCGCCAAATCTCGCTCCATCGACGATCTCTATGTCGACACCGCCGGCCGTCTCCACACCAAAACCGGCCTCATGGACGAGCTCGACAAAATGCGCCGCACCGCCGCCCGCCTCGTCCCCGGCGCGCCTCACGAAGTCCTTCTCGTCATGGACGCAACGACGGGACAGAACGGACTGCAGCAGGCGCGCCTCTTCACGCAATCCGCCGGCGTCACCGGCATTCTGCTCACCAAACTTGACGGCACCGCCAAAGGCGGCATTGCCGTCGCCATCGCCCGCGAGCTCTCGCTCCCCGTCCGCTTCGTCGGCGTCGGCGAAAAAATGTCCGACCTGCTGGAATTTTCCCCGGTAGAATTTGTCGACTCCCTTCTGGAATAAGATGAACGTCTTGGACCAAATCTCCGACTCCGATCTCCACTGGATGCACCGCGCCCTCGAGCTCGCGCGCCGCGGCATCGGCGTCACCTCGCCCAACCCCGCTGTCGGCTGCATCATTCTTGACCGCGCCGGCCAGGTCGTTGGCGAAGGCTGGCACGAGTACGATCTGCTCGACCACGCCGAAATCGTCGCCCTTCGCGAGGCCACGGCCCACGCCGGCGATCGCGTCCACGGCGGCACGGCCTACGTCACGCTCGAGCCCTGCAACATCACCGGCCGCACGCCGCCCTGCACCGATGCGCTCATCAAATCCGGCCTAGCCCGCGTCGTCGCCGCCACCATCGATCCCAATCCCGCCGTCGCCGGCCACGGCCTTGAAGCCCTTCGCGCCGCGGGAATCGAAGTCACCGTCGGCCCCTGCCAAACCGAAGCCCGCCGCCTCAACGAAGGCTTCGCCCGCTGGATCCAGCACCAGCGCCCCTTCGTCCTCATGAAAGTAGCCATGACCCTCGACGCCCGCATCGCGCCGCCGCCCGCGCAGCAAACTCCCCACGCTCCTTACTGGATCACCAGCGAACTCGCCCGCGCCGCCGTTCAGCCTCTCCGCTGGGCCGCCGACGCCACCATGGTCGGTGTCGACACCGTGCTCGCCGACGACCCCTGGATGACCGACCGCAGCGGCCTGCGCCGCCGCCGTCCGCTTCTCCGCATCGTCCTCGACTCCGCCCTCCGCATGCCCCTCGATTGCAAACTCGTCTCGACAGCGCAAAAGGATGTCGTCATCTTCACCGTCTCGCACGACGAATCCCGCATCCGTGAGCTCGAGAGCCGCGGCGTCCGCGTAGAAGTCCTCTCTGCGGAAGCCGGCCGTGTCCCGCTCGACAAAGTCCTTTTGAAACTTGGCGAAGAAGGCGTCCTCACCCTCCTCACTGAATCCGGCACGCGCCTCAACACTGCTTTCCTCGCCGCCGGACTCGTCGATCGCCTTCACCTTTTTATCTCGCCTCAGATTATGGGCTCCGACGCCGTTCCCGCTTTCAAAGGCCTGCCCAGCTTCGTCCACATGACTGAAGTCGAAGTCGAGCGCTACGGCGACGACCTCGGCCTGTCGTCGCTCCTCCTTGACCCCTGGCCAGCGTAGGGCCAACTGCCGACGCCCAGAGCACCATCCACTGCTTGTGTTACAACTAGCCCCAAATCGCTCGGGAGGACACAATGCCAAGAATCACAGCCAAGGCGGCCAGCATGCAGATTGACGCGATTGGAAAAGTTCTCATTGCGGTCGGGGCGCTCTCATATGCCGTCGGCGTATTCATCGTGAGCTCCGATTTGGCCGACTATGGAGTCACAGATTTCTCGGTCAGCCGCCCGCAGTACGTTTTGGCTGGCGTGGGTTGGTTGATCGTCACCTGCATCATATTCGCGCCACCGGCGATTCTCGCAATCCCCTTCCAGCACATGAATCTGAAGTCCGGACGAAGCATTCGGGCATTGCTTCTTGCCGTGGCGTTTTCTTGGTGGATTTCGACAAAGTGTGTGCGGGCTTTATGCAACCACGGCGAAGACACCTTGGACCTCATCGGGCTGATCGTCCCGATTCAAGTGGTGGCGTTCGTTTGGTCAAGGATCCACCTCGGCGCGTATTACAAAGAGAGAAAGAGAATTGAGAATGCTGAAAACGGGGACACGAATGAAAGAGCACCCCAGGAATCGATCCGTCCCTGGTTTTTCATGGCTGCCCTAGTCTCTGTCCTCGCGTTTGTTCCAATCTGGGTCCCCTTTTACCTTGAATTCATCTACCCTTCAATGGGACCGCAATTTGGCGGGGGAAAGCACCCAACTGGCTTGGTCGTCTTCCAAGACCCGAAGGCATTCGAGTCTGCACCGCTCCTTAAGGAATTAGTGCCGGCCTCGATCGACGACAAGAAGACCACAGGGCAAGTATTGTTGCTCGACATTTCGACAGACTTCATAGCCATCGCACCTGGAGAACACACAAATACGTCGATTCTCATCCGCAAGGACCAAGTGGCATCGATCGTCGTTTGCGCACCAAAGGATGTGGGATCATCCCCGGACGCGACCCAAGCTGCATGCCGCCCCCGGGAAAAATTACCGGGCGCGGGAAAGCGCCCGATTTGGCGGGACTTGCTTGATCTGAGCTTTTAGATTGTCAACCACTTCCAGATCCGCGAGAAGAGGAGTCACCAAAGGGCCGTGAACAACAGCATGCGCAATCAGCCTTTATTTGCCGACCCCTACGCCCGCTCAAGTAGAATAATAGAAACGCAGGCGCATCCGGCTTCTCCTTTCAGAACGAAAGAATAAATGCGCCACTGTTTGCCACAGCTCAAAGGCGCCGCTTTATGCACTCCACTCCCCTAACCACGGCCATCGTCTCGCTCATCGGCCTCGCCGGCGTGCTCGCCTGGCGCGTACGCGAGGGCC
>CAZANC010000106.1:0-10675 GCA_964486495.1 uncultured Occallatibacter sp. | reverse complement strand
AGGAGCCCATCAGCATCTCCAACCGCTTCGACTTTGAACTGCTCGCCGACTACAACCCACCCACTCTTGAGGAAGAGCGTATCGCCGCCAGGCCTGCGCACAAACCCTCTTCGACCATTCCCCCCGGCTACCTCAAGCCGCAACGCAACGGCCGCCCACCCTACACCGACCCATCCGCCTCCGGACCCAACTCGCCCCTTCACAATCCCACCCGTGGAGGTCCGCAATGAGCGCTGACGGATCATCCTCCACTTGGCGCGAGCGCCTGGCCTCTCCGCTCACCTGGCACGTTGCCGGCTTCTCCGTTTTGCTCGTCCTCGCCATCATCCTCGCAATTCGCCTCGGCTTCGATTGGGCCGCCATGAACTCGAATTCCGGCGAAGTCCTCGCCGGCAAGCAGATTCAGTTGAAGACCCTTGAAATCCAAACCGCTCCCCTTCGCGGTCTCGATCAACGCGTCGAAAAATCGCGCCAGCAGATTGATGCCTTCTACAAAAAGCGCATCCCCTTCGATTACTCCGTCATCTCCACCCGCATCGGCACTTTGGCCGTCTCATCCGGCGTCCGCCTCTCGCGTGTGCAGTACGCGCAGGGCAAGCCCGGCTCCGCCCTCACCGAGATTTCCATGGACGCGGGCGTCAGTGGCGACTATTCGGCCATCATGCACTTCATCAACTCGCTTGAGCGCGATCAAATCTTCTTCATCATTCGTGGCATGCAGTTGACCGGTCAGCAAGGCGGCCTCGTCAACCTTCGCCTTCGCGTCTCCACCTGGCTGCGTCCCGCTGACGCCGCAGCCAGCGGTCTGCCAATGGCTCCATCTTCCATCGACGAATCCCCCGATGCCTCCGCGCCGGGCAAGGAGGGCGAGTAATCATGGCCCTCGCTCTTGGAACCGAAAACAAGCGCCAGGTGATCACCGCCAGCGTGCTCGCCGTCATCCTGCTGATCTGCGCCTTCTTCGTCTACCACCAGTTCTTTGGGTCCTCTTCGCCGGCCGAGTCCGGTCCAGCGCCGGTCGCGCCTACGGTGCAAAACCCTCCCGCCCAAACCGCCGCATCGCCCACCTCAGCGCCCAATGTCGGCAACGAGGCCGAGCGGCTTAACAACCCAGGCATCGATCCCTCGCTCCACTTTGACAAGCTGGCCGAGAGCGAAGGTATCGAATACTCGGGCACGGGTCGCAACATCTTCTCCGCCGAGTCGGCCCCGATCCCTATCCCAAAGGCCATCGCGTCGCCCCGCCCCAACGCCCAGGCCGCAGCCGCACTCAATACGCCGCCGCCGCCGCCCAAGCCGCCGGCCATCGATCTCAAATACTTCGGCTACTCTCAGGATGAGCACAAAGAGCTCAAAGCATTCTTCGCCCATGGCGACGACATCTTCATGGCAAAAACCGGCGACATCGTCGACCATCGCTACAAGATCGGCGTCATTCGCCCCCTCAACGTCGAAGTCACTGACCTCGCCTACAACAACACGCAGACGATCGAGATTTCGCAGCTCTGAATCGCATCATGACTCTTTCCTCGCCAATTCGCCCCGCGCTTCACTCTGAGCCTCTTGGCTCGTCCACTGCGCTGGGTGCCCCAGGTCCGGGGTCCCCACGGACAGGTCTTCGTCCGTGGGGTGGAGATCCCTCGCATTTGGGGACCTGGGATAGCACGAATCCAAACCCCGCCCCGAATCTCGCGCCCGCGCCCCCGCGCGGTGTCATCCTGAGCGAAGCGTCTTTCAGCGGAGCCGAAGGACCTGCTTCTGCTTTTCGTCTTGTACCGCCGCACGTCCCTCGGCGCCCTCGCAAATCCATCCCCGCCTCCGAGCAGGGCTACGTCATGCTCATCGCCATCTTCCTCATGGCGCTCCTCGCCCTCTCGCTCACCATCGCCGCGCCCAAAATTGCTCGCTCCATCCAGCGCGACCGCGACCTCGAAACCTTTCATCGCGGCATGCAATACCGCCGCGCCATTCAGCTCTACTACCGTAAATTCCACGCCTATCCGCCCAACGTTGAAGCCCTGCTCAACACCAACGACATCCACTTCCTGCGCAAGAAATACATCGATCCGATCACGGGCAAGGACGATTGGAAGCCCATCGCTTTCGGCCAGAACAAAACCCCCACCGCCATGGGCTTCTTCGGCCAGCCGCTCGCCGGAAGCGCGTCCACACTCGCCGGCATTGGCCCCAGCGGCGGCGGTCTGGCGGGTGCTCAAAATAATGGCAGCGCCTTCGGCGGCGGCACATCTGGTTCCGGCTCGATATTCGGCTCATCCGACTCCGGCAGCGGTCAATCGCCCTCCACCGGCACATCCGGCCCATCGGATAACTCCGGCGGCTCATCCCAAGCCCCAGGCGGCACCGGCAACTCCGGCGCATCAGGATCCACTGGCAGTGCATCCTCGGGGACAACTCCCTCGGGGACCTCAGGCGACGCCACAAGCGCTGCCGCCGCCAGCCAAACCTCCGGCGCCCCAACCTTCGGCGGCGCGGGCATCATTGGTTTTGAGCCTGCCAGCCCCAAGCAGTCCATTCTGGTTTACAAGAAGAAGAATCACTACAACGAGTGGGAGTTCACTTACGACCCGCTCTCCGATATGAAGACGATAGCCGGCGGCAACACCGGCTTGAACGGCCAGCCCACTAACCCAAACAACCCAAACAACCCAACCAACCCAACCACCCCGGGTACCCCAACCTCCGGCGGCCCGCCCACCACCGGCCCCAATCCCACTCCTCCGTCGATGCCGCCTGACACCTCCGCCCCGCAATAGCCCTTCCCTTTCCCCCACTAACTCAAAAAGGCCCGCCCTCTGCGGGCGAGCCTTTGTCCTGTCGTTTTCTTGTTCCCTTGGTGCCTTGTTCCCTGCTTTTCTTACACCTGGAACGACGAACCGCATCCACAGGTCGACTTCACCTGGGGGTTTTCAAACTTGAATCCGGCCGCTTCCAGCGTTTCCACGTAGTCCACCGTGCAGCCATTCAGGTACATCAACGACGTCGCGTCCACAAACACCTTTAAGTCGTCGAAATTGAATACCTTATCCATCATCCCGCCCTGGTTCTCAAAGGCCATGGAATATTGGAACCCCGAGCAGCCTCCGCCCACCACGCCAATGCGCAGCCCGGCCGGCAGCGGATCTTGGGTGGCCATAATCTCGCGCACCTTTGTGATCGCCTGCGGTGTCAGCACAAGGGGCGCCTTCTTAACGGTTTCCTCAGTCGGTGCAACGGTTGTCGTGGCCATAAAGTCTCCCTCTGTCTTAGAGTGCCTGCCTACTACGTACTGTACCTTTCAGCGAAACCAAGCACAAGCCCCACTTTCGGTACACATCCCATTAGATGCACCTCCGCCCCAATGGACGCAGCCGGCCAGCGCCCCCCAGGCGCCCCCTTTGATCCAGCTCACCGCCCACCTTCCGTCAGGTTTTTACGGAAAGTGGTTCACTTTTTCACTCAATCGGGGCTATGATAGTCAACCGTAAGGGGCCCCTCTGGCTGCGAGACCGCAATTCCCTACGACCCCGCTGGTTTCTGGGACCGGAATTCGTTCGGAGGTGGAGTATGACTTTTGTCCCAGTGATGTGGACCGTCTGGTCCGCGTTCGTCGTCTTCATGGCCGCGATGTACATCTATCGCTCAAACCTCACCAAGAATGAAGAGGACCAGATCTTCCTCGACGACTCCTTCTCGCATGAGCAGGCGGAGCAGGCGGTCATCGCCTCAAGAGTAGCCAAGGTCGAGCCCATGGTGCGCATCGCACGTTGGCTTGTCGTTGGCATGACCGTCGTGGTCGTCGCGTACTACGTCCGCGACATCATGATCCAGCTCCACATCGTCGAATAGAACCCGGAACTGGTGAGATCGTCCCGGCATGCGGGGCCGCTCAGGCTTCGCATGCCCGGCTTTCGCTCCCGCAACCGCGTGCGCACTTTATCGCGCCCGCAGTCGCATCCCATCGCGATTCCGATCCTCTCAAACTCTGCCTTCAGAACTGATGGAAGATGTCAAAAAGGTAGTACACCACCACGATCGTCGTCATCACTCCAACAATCCCCAGCGCCGTCATCTTCAACGGGCGAATCTTGTTCACCCGCGCAATAATGGCATCCTGCTCGGTCTTCACTCGGCTCGATGAATCGGCCAGACAAATCTGCGCCTCCTCATTCCGTCCCACCCTCGCTGCAAAAATGGTTACGCCAGCCATAAAAACAAACGACACACCCCATACTGCCCACATAATCGGAACGAATCCCATTCCATTCTCCCCGTACGAAGATTTCGCGCGGCCCGCATCCTGCGCATCCGCATATCCTCCGCGAACGCGCCATTGCGAACCTCACGTTCGTGATCATAGGGGTTGAAGGCACAGCGCCCGGGTGACAGCAGTCACACTGCTCCCGCATGCGTCCCACAATGAAGAAAGAATTCAGAACGGTTCGAACCCGCAACCAAGCGGCGGGCGAGCCTTTGCACTGGATTCTCTATTTGCGTTTGTCGTTGCCTTTGTCTTTGCTTTTGCTCTTCTTGTTCCCTTGGTCCCTCGGTCCCTTGTTCCCTGCCCTACTCCACTTCCTGCCTCGCCCGATAGCCGTCCCGCGCAATAATGTCGTACTTCAGCGGCTTGTGCTTCTCATCCTGCAGGCGCAGCGGCTGGCCTTCGTCGTCCACCAGCTCCACATGAATCTTGCGCCACGTCCCGTCCTGCTTGGGGTTCAACGGGTGGTACACCAACTCATACTTCGCCCGGATGTTCTCGTTGATCATCTTCACATCGTCGGGCAGCTCGCCGGTGAACCGCGGCTCAAAATGCATCCCGCCCGTCATCTCGGAAAATGTCTTCATCTGATTCTCGGCCTGCAGATAGGTAATGCTTTCCCCACGCATCGCCTCCAGCATCCCGCCTGTCGAGATGCTGAAGATCGTGATGTCGTGCGACGCCTTCACCCGTTTCAGAATCTCATCCAGCGTCAGCTTCGACATCGTGTCCACTCCGGAAGCAATCAGCACGATGTACTTCTGCCCCTCGATCCGCGACAGCCGGTCCAGCCCCTCGTTCAGCGCATCGAAGATGGACGTCTCCTGGAACGCCATCGGCATGTACACTTCGTTGCCCAGAATGTTGATGCCTTCCAGAATCTGTTTCTTGTCCTGGGTAAAATCGCTCACGATGTGCGTATTCAGATCGAAGGTCATCATGGCCACGTAGTCCTGCGGCCGCAGCTGTTGCGTAAATGCCCACGCCGAGTTCAGCATGTCCACCCTGAACATGTATCCTCGCGCCGCGTACTCGCACAGCAGCAGCACTGTGATCGGCGCCTCCGTGCGCTTGAATCCTTCGATCTTCTGCTGCACTCCATCCTCATAAATCCTGAAGTTCGAGGGCTTCAGTCCAGGCACAAACTGGTGCGTCTTTTCGAGCAGCACCCCCACGTCCACCGTCACCTCTGGAACCTCCACGCGCAAACTCATGTTGGGCGTGCCCTCGGGGTTCTTGAACTCCGGCCGCGCTGGCGCCGGCGGCGGAGTCGTGTCCGAGTTATCCGGCTTCTTCGGCAGTGCAATCGGGCCGTTGTCGCCGCTTGGGCCCCCGGCGTCCGGCGCCTGTTGGTCTGCCGGCGGCTGTTGCGCCGCCCCAGGTTGGCTCTGGCTTGGCGCCTGGCTCTGGCCCTGTCCCTGGCCCTGTCCCTGCGCCTGGCTCTGACCACGCCCCTCTGGCGCAACCATCGTCAACATTGCCAAAAACAGCAATCCTGTCAAACTTCGCCCAAAAACTCGTGCCTTCAAATCCGCCTTCAACATATTTAACCTCTTGTGTTCCCCAGCATACTCGATCCGCATCGCTCCCTTGCTAACTTACGCTCTCGCTCACCCTCCAACTCGCCATGTGCGCTTGAGCGCACGCCAACCCGCTAATTCCGCTCCCTTGCTAACTTGCTCGCGCGCTCCCTTGCTCCCTTGCTCCCTCGCTCCCTTGCTCCCTTGTTCACTCGGTCCCTCGGTCCCTCGGTCCCTGCCTTTATGCCGTACTCTAATAGACGTGGAAACTCGCCCGAAGGGAACCAATGGCTTCCCCGCCCTCGCCCTCCTCGCTGGCTTGACGTTGGCCCTAACCTCCTCCGCCCTCTTGCCCGCCCAATCTTCACCGGCCCCAGCCAGCCCCTCATCCGCCTCGCCTCAACTCCCCGTCACAACCTCCGGCCCTCCAGCCAATCCCGGCTTCTTTCCTCTCAGCCAGATTCATGCCGGCATGACCGGCACGGCCTGGACCGTCTTTCAAGGCTCAACCCCCGAACCCATGCAGGTCGAAATTCTCGGCGTCCTGCGCGGCGCTCGCGGCCCCGGCCAGGACCTCATCCTCGCCCGGCTCCACGGCGACAAACCCGAATACACCGGAGTCGTCGAAGGCATGAGCGGCAGTCCTGTCTATATCGACGGTAAGCTGGCAGGCTCGCTCTCCTACCGCATCGGCCAATTCACCAGGGAGCCCATCGCCGGCATCACCCCCATCGAGCAGATGCTCGAGGTCCGCGACATTCCTGTCCGCGATCTCACCATCCCCGACGCGCAATCCGATGCGCAACCCGATGCGCAAACCGCCCCTCCCGCTTCAAACTCATCTCTCGACGCCACCAACTCCGCCGCCAATCAGAATTCGCTCGCCGCCGGCGACATGAATCTCCAGTCCGCCACGACCTTCCAACCTTTAGACACCCCACTCGTGATGAGCGGATTCCTTCCCGAAGCCATCCGCTTCTGGCAGCAGCAAACCGCTGGAACCTCCCTTTCCCCCGTCGCCGCCGGCGGTTCGCTCTCCGGCTCATCCACCTCCGGCCTGTCCTCCGGCTCTGCGCTCTCAGGCTTGGCCTCGTCTTCCCAGTCACCCTCGAGCCCCAACCCCGAATCCCCCGCCCCTCCCGCATTCGTCCCCGGCTCCGCCGTCAGCATGCAACTTATTCGCGGCGATCTCGAAGTCTCCGCCACCTGCACGGTCACCTGGGTCGATCCAAAGCAGCTCCTCGCTTGCGGCCACCCTGTCCTCGGCGCCGGCCCCGTCTCTCTCCCCATGACCACCGCCGACGTCGTCATCACCCTCGCTTCGCCGCTCAATTCCTTCAAGATCGTCAACACCGGCGTCACCGTCGGCGCATTCACGCAGGATCGCGAGTCCGCCATTCGCGGCGTGCTGGGCGCTCAGGCCCACATGATCCCCGTCCACATCGCTATCAATCCTGTCGACTCCCCCGATCAGCCCCGCAAGGTGAGCGTTGACGTCCTCGACTTGCCCTCCATCACGCCCCTTGCCGTCCAGGTAGTCGTTTACCAATCGCTCCTCGAATCGAACCAAAGCTCCGAGGCCCTCAGCTACCACGTAACCGGCGCCATCGATGTAGCCGGCTTTCCGCTCGTTCCTCTCGATCTCTGGGCGCCCTCCGGCCAGCAAACTCCCGCGTCCATGATGGCCGCTCTCCTCGCTGGCAGCCAATTCACCCGCCTCTATTCGAACGGCGCGCGTCAGGGCGTCATCCGCTCCATCGATCTGCACATTCAGGCCATTCCCCGGCAGGTAACCGTCAATCTCGATCAGGCGCGCATCGCCTCTACCGACCTCGCTCATGCCGGGGACACGGTCGAGATCGAGGCCACTCTGCGCCCCTGGCATCAGCCCGCGCGCAACGTCCGCATCGCCTTCAGGCTGCCCACCCGTCTCGCCTCGGGCAACCTCCGCCTTCTCGTATCTGACGCCGCCACGCTCGACCGCACTTTGCTTCAGCCACACCAGTCCCCCTCGCCCGACGGTCTAGCCGCCGTCCTCGCCGAGGCTCAGGATCAGCACGCCGCCGACCGCATCTATGTCAGCATCCTCGCGCCTGAAACGCAGGGAGAGATCCACGGTCAGACCCTCACCAGCCTCCCGCTCTCGGTCGCCAACGCCCTTGAGCCCCTCCGCAACGCCCAGGATGCAGGACTGAACGGCGAGTCTGCCGAGCTCGTCGGCGAAGCCCCCGCCGGAGGCGTCCTCAGCGGCTTCTGGATTCTCAACCTCCACATCGAGCCGGGCGGTTTAAACTAGAAACGCAATATCGATTTACTTTTCTCGTCTCGGCCGGCGCTTTTGGGGACCCGGCCGGCAATATGTAAATTCTGTTGAGGCTTACGGAGCAGCCATGGCTCAAATACAAGGTCTTGCGGCTCATGCGGCGGGGTCAGAGCTTCTTCCGCTGAAGTATGACCCGGGCAAGCTCGGCGCACGCGAAGTCGAAATCGCTATCACCCATTGCGGCATCTGCCATAGCGATCTGCACCTCATCGCCAACGATTGGGGCATCAGCCAGTATCCCTTCATCCCCGGTCACGAAATCATCGGCACAGTCGCTGCGCTCGGCGCCGAAGTCCGCTCGCTTGAAGTCGGCCAGCGGGTTGGTCTCGGCTGGCAATCCAAATCCTGCGGCGAATGTGAGTGGTGTATGCGCGGCCAGGAGAATCTCTGCGCCTTTTCTGAAGGCACCTGTGTCCATCGCCACGGCGGATTCGCCGATCGCGTCCGCGCCAACGCCCGCTTTGTCATTCCCATCCCCGACGCATTGCCCAGCGAACAGACCGCGCCCTTGCTCGGCGGCGGCATCACCGTTTACAACCCCATGCGAACCTACGGCGTTAATCCCTCCACCCGCGTCGGCGTCGTTGGCATCGGTGGTCTCGGCCACCTTGCCATCCAGTTCGCCCGCATCTTTGGCGCTGAGGTCACCGCTTTCTCCACCACCATTGCAAAAGAAGAGGAAGCCCGCACCCTCGGCGCCCACCACTTCGTCAACAGCCTCGAATCCAAAGCCATGAAAGAAGTGGCCGGCTCACTCGACTTCATCCTCACCACTGTCAACGCCGATCAGGACTGGGGTGCCTACCTCCAGGCCCTGCGCCCTAACGGAGCCCTCTGGTTCGTCGGTGTTCCTCCATCTCCTGTCTCCGTTCACGCCTTCCAGCTCGTCACCGGCCAGCGCACCATCGGCGGCAGCCCCGTCGGCAGCCCCTTCCAACTGCGCGAAATGCTCGACGTTGCCGCCCGCCACGGCGTCAAAGCCACCACCGAGCGTTTCCCCATGGACAAGGCCAACGAGGCCATCGACAAGGTCAAAAAAGGCAAAGTCCGCTACCGCGCCGTCCTCGCCAACTGACTTTGCAGGGATCTGCAATCGCTTTTCGCGCACCTTGCCCACCACACGTGCTCTACCCACCCCAAAAAATGGGTGCCCCCGGTCCCTCGCATTTGGGGACTGGGGATAGCACGAACCCATTTCTTTGCGTCCTCATCCCGTGCGACTGAAGCGCAGCGGCGTAGTCAAAAGCCTGCCCTGAGCGAAGATCGTGAAACGATCGGAGTCGAATGGGGACCTGCGGTTGCCGTTCGCGCCCTTCACCCACCACAAAAGAATGGGTGCCCCATCCTTCCGCTTTTTTCTGCGGAAGGGTGGGATAGCACGAACCCACTCGGGCCTCGAAAACTGATCACCAATCACTAACCACTGTCACTTTATTTCCACAGCCAACTTTCGCTAGAATATTTGCGCATGCCCTTCCCGATCAAAACCTGCGTCATTTGTCACGAGGAATTCGAGCTCCGTCCCGGTAAGCCCGGCTTCGCCAATCGCTGCCCCTCATGCAGCGAGCCCGAAGAACCCACTGAGCCCCAGCCACGCCCCTCCACCGACTACGCCGAGCGCCGCGCCGAGCTCGAGGTCAACGCCGCTCGCCGCCGCGCCATCCGCGATCTCCTCTACCGCAAAGACAGCTAGGCGTTCACTTTTTCACCCTTTCACCGTTTCACGTTCTTACTCCTTCACTCCTCCGCTTCACTCACGCTCCACGTAGAATAGAACTGTGCCCAAACCTTCCCCATCGGTCGGCTTCATCTCCCTCGGCTGTCCCAAAAACCTCGTCGACTCCGAGGTCATGATGGGCCTTCTCGACCGCGCCGGCGCGCGCCTCACCGCCCGCCCTGAAGACGCCGAAATCCTCGTCGTCAACACCTGCTCCTTCATCGATACCGCCAAGCAGGAGTCGGTCTCGACCATCCTCGAGATGGCGCGCCACAAAACTCACGGCCGCGCGAAAAAGCTCATCGTCGCCGGTTGCCTTGTCGAGCGCTATCGCGACGAAATCCAGAAAAGCATCCCCGAAGTCGACGCCGTCGTAGGCACCGGCGAGCTCGAATCCATCCTCGAAGCCGCCGGCCTCAACTCCTCCCCCGCACTTGTCGCGTCGTCGCCCTTCACCATCCTGACCAGCACGCACGCGGAGATTCGCTCCGGCAAAGAATCCCAATCCGGCACTCACAAATCTTCCGAATCATCTCGCGCCTCGCGCAAAGAAGGCGACGCCCGCGAGCGCACCGGCCGTTTCCTTCGCGACGCCTGGGCTGGCGCATCGTCCGCTCTCCCCACTTACCTCTACGACGAAACCACCCCGCGTCTCCTATCCACGCCCCGCGCCTCCGCCTACATCAAAATCGCCGAGGGTTGCGACCACCCCTGCACCTTCTGCGTCATCCCCAATCTTCGCGGCAAATTCCGTTCCCGCCGCTTCGAATCCGTCGTCGCTGAAGCCGAGCACCTCGTCGCTCGCGGCGTTCGCGAAATCACTCTCATCGGCCAGGACACCACTTGCTACGGCGAAG
>CAZANC010000105.1:0-10793 GCA_964486495.1 uncultured Occallatibacter sp. | reverse complement strand
AGGGCACGGGGCTCGACGGCACGAAATACTCAACGTGGTGAGAGGATAGGCTGAAAGCTGAGGGCTGATAGCTGAAAGCTGAAGAACATGCGCAACCGGCACAAACAATCCGGCTTTACGCTCGTCGAGCTGCTGATTGTCATGGCGATCATAGGCATCCTGGTCACCATGGCAATTCCCCGCTTCACAGCCGCGGTGCAGCACGCGCGCGAAGCGGTGCTGCGTGAAGACCTGCAGACCATGCGCATGGCCATCGATTCCTACAGCATGGACAAGCAGAAGGCCCCCCAGTCGCTTGACGATCTGGTTCAGGAAGGCTACCTCAAGGCCATCCCTGAAGATCCCATGACCCACGCCAAAGATTCCTGGGTCACCGAAACCAGCGATGCCATGTACTCCATCGACGAGACCGATCCCGGCATCAGCGATGTTCACTCTGGTTCCGATGAGCAAGGTTCTGACGGCCAGCCTTACTCCTCTTGGTAGATTCAGGAGTGAGGAATGGCTCCATGCTGAGAATTCGCGCTCTCTTCATACTCGCTCTCGTAACCGCCTGCTCCGTTTCCCTCCACTCGCAAGCCCCAACGACCATCTCCATTCGCTTGCTCGACGGCAGAACCGGCCTGCCCGTCAAGGCCTCCAACTTCCTCGTGCGCGTCGATCACAACGAAACCGTGCATCCCGACTGGGTCAAGATCAATGACGATGGCACCGTGGTCGTCACCCTGCCCGCCGACGCCAAAGAGATCTCCGTCAAGGCCACTTACGGAATGGGCATGGACACCTACGTCAACTGCGATGCCGCCAAAGAGAGCGACAAGGAGAGGAACATCTGGTATTCGATCACGACGATTCTGAATGCCGGCATCGTTGCGCCCGACGAGTGCGCCAGGACCGCATTCAAGGCCAAGCCGGGCGAGTTCACCTTCTTTGTCCGCAAGCGCGCCTGGCACGATCCCCTGGACGATTAACGGGCATCCGCGACCGTTCTGCTCCTCCTCCCAACGAAATTTTGAAACCATCGCCTTTGAACTGCCATCCCAAGCGGACTCGCCATCAGTGCACGCTAACCTGCTGACTCGCTGACTTGCTGACTCGCTCGCTAAGATAAGGTCTTGGCTCTCGATCCTCCATCCGCGGCCGCCTTCGACTTCCTCACGCAAGTCGCGTCTTCCTATGCGAGGCTGCTTGAAACCCCACTTGCTCACGCGGAGACGGGCCTCGGCGGCAATCTTTTCTACGCGGGCGAACTCGAGGCCGCAGGCCGCGCGCTGGTTGTTGCGGCCAACATAGCCGGCGCTGCCACCCTCGTTGCCACCGCCGATCCCGCCGCGCTAAAACAGGCCGTCCGCGAAGGCGTCGCTGATTTCGCCGTGACCACGCTCGACGAAGCGCTGCGCATCCTCAAGAATCAGCTGCGCAAGCGCGAGACCGTCGCGGTTTGCGTCGCCCTGCCGCCGTCAGGAGTGGAGAATGAAATGAACGAACGCGGCGTCGCGCCCGATCTCCTGCGCCGCGACCTGCGTCATGACCTGCGCATTCCGCTCCTCCATCAAGCACTCCTGCTTGAGGAGAGCGAGGAAGCGCCGACCGTTCCGGAAGACAATCCCACAGAACCAGATCCCGGCAAGACGCCTGCCCTCATCACCTGGCGCGTCGGCTCAGCGCTTCCCAAGGATCTCGCCAGGCTCGACGAAATCGCACTCTCATGTCTCGAACCTGAGGAATGGAAATCCCGCCGCTGGCTGCGCCTTTCCCCGCGCTATCTCGGCCGGCTCGCGCAAGGGCTGCGCCTGCTCGACGCCGACCGCGAATTCTCCGCCCGCTTCATCGACCGTGTCCGCCAATCCGTCGAGCAAGGCGAGATCGCGTTTGGCATTGAAATCGTCTCGTACTTTCGCGGCCAGCGCGACGAATTCCGATTCGCTCCCGCCAAGCCCTGATCAGGGAATCCTCTGTTCACTTCTTCACTCATTCACTTCTTCACTCGTTCCCTTGGTCTCTTGGTCCCTCGTTCCCTGCTTCCCCAATCCTCCGCCACAACTCCTCAATGCCGTATCCGGTCTTGGACGAAACCGGCACGATCTCCTCAAATTCGAGCTCCCGCTTCAGCGCCGCCAGGTTGCGCGTGCGCTCGTTGCCGCTCAGCCGGTCTACTTTCGTCGCCACCACCAGGAGTTCGCGGTCCACGGAACGCAGCCAGTCGAGCAACTGCCGGTCGTTCGGCCGCACAGGCACGTTCGCATCCACGATCGAAATGCACAGCGCGAGCGTCTCGCGCGTCGCGAGGTACGGCTCAATGAATCCCGGCCACTGGGCCGAAATCGACTTCGAAATCTTCGCGTAGCCGTAACCCGGCAGGTCCGCAAAAATCATCTTCGGCGCGCGCCGCTCGCCCGAAACCTCAAAGAAGTTGATCGCCCGCGTGCGCCCCGGCGTCGAGGAGACTTTCGCCGCCTTCGCGCCCACCAGCGCATTCAGCAAACTCGATTTGCCCACATTCGACCGGCCCAGAAACGCGATTTCCGGCACGCTCGCTTTGGGAAACTGCGCCGCCGAAACCGCGGAAAGCATGAATTCGGCCGACCATCGCATTGCGCGGACCCTCTTCCTAGAGTTTACGCGGCCCCTAGTTTACCCGACGTCCCTCCAACGGCTCAGATTCCCGCCTGCATCCAGCGCCCGCGCGTTTTCGAAACCGATTCCCGAGCGCAGTTTCTCCTTGCTATGCGAACATGAAGATGCTCAAATCATTCTTCCCGATGATGAAAGCAAAGGCATAGCAGATGGCGCACGACGTTTTCATAAGCTACTCCTCAAAGGACAAGCCAGTCGCAGACGCCGTATGTGCCACCCTTGAATCGAACGGCGTGCGCTGCTGGATTGCTCCCCGCGATGTTGCGCCCGGCGTAGCGTATGCGGAATCGCTGGTCAACGGCTTGTCCCATAGCCGGCTGATGGTTCTGGTCTTTTCAGCCAATTCGAATCGCTCCCCCCAGGTGTTGCGCGAAGTCGAGCGCGCCGTCAGCAAAGGGTTGCCGATTCTCCCGCTGCGGATCGAAGACGCACCCATGTCCCAGGAGATGGAATACTACATCTCCAGCCAGCATTGGCTTGATGCGCTCACTCCCCCGCTCGAGGAGCATCTTTCGCGCCTGTGCGAGGGCGTGAAAGCTCTCCTCTCGAGCCAGGCCGGCGACGAAAGCGGCCAGTCGCGCGAGCCTGGCCGGGAATCAGTCTCCGGGCGAGCCGCAGGCGATTCATCCGTCACCGACGCAGCCACCGGCCCATCGGAACAAGCGGACTCGGCGCGTGCAGCTTCCGGCAAGCGCCTCTGGTGGATCGGCGCGGGAGTCGTTCTTGTAATCGCGGTTGCGGTCTTCGCGATAGTAACCTTTAAAAGCCGCGCCAACTCTCAACCAGCAGAACCAACGGCAATCGGCGGCCCTTCCGCGGCGCCGGCATTCAGCAACGTGAACAACGAGCTTCTCAGCGCGGCATCGAGCGGCGATACTGCTGCGGCCACGCGGCTATTGGGCGAGGGAGCTGACGTCGACGCAAAGAACAATCAAGGCGATACGGCGCTCCTGCTGGCTGTGAAGTCAGGAAAGATTGACACGGCCAGGCTCTTGATTGAGAAGGGCGCCAACATCGAAGCCAAGAACAATGTGGGCGAGACAGCGCTCATCGCCGCCTGTACTTCCGGCCATGCCGAGATTGCGCAGCTACTTGTAGAAAAAGGCGCCGCCACTGACGCGCGCGACGATGGCGGCGCGACGCCGCTGATGTACGCCGGCCTCGGTGGAAATACAGCGATCATCGATCTGTTGCTTTTGAAGGGCGCAAACATCAATGCGCAGGACGATAAGGGTGAGACGCCGCTGATGTATGCCGCCTCCGCAGGAAGCCTGGATGCGGTGAAGCTCATGCTGCGCAAGAATGCAAACCCGGCAACAAAGGACCACAATGGCCAGACTGCGCTTGAGTATGCAACACAATGGAAGCGTCTTGATGTCGTCCAGCTCCTCGAGCACCGGAGTCGATAGGCCCGGCAACGCAGCTTGACTCATTGGAACCGAGGCTGCTCCTTTTCGGGGCCGCTCCTTTCAGCCGGGGTATACCATCTTTGCGAAAGGTCTTGGGGAAAAACCATATGGACCCGTATCGATCAGGCTCTGCCGGGCGGCTCTCTGGAGAACGGAGCGCTCCGGTGAATCGACAGATTCTCCGCGAATCGTTCTTACTCGTAGCCGCGCTGGCCGGGATCTCCGCAGCGCCTTTGCTCGACGCACAGCAACCTGCCGCTTCGACAGGCAAAGAAGCGCCTCGAGCCCAGCAGGCAACGCCGGCCAAAGACGCCCATCCGCCTCAATACTATGTTTGGAAAAAAGCGCACGACGCGCAACTGCTGGTGGACTTCGGCGGGCTCGAGCGCTTTAAGGAGGCCGATGCCGTGCTGCCTGCGCCCAAGCCCGGCGAGGACCGCGTCGTCTTCATGGGCGATTCAATCACCGAGGAATGGAAGCTGGAACACTCGTTTCCAGGCAAGCCCTACATCAACCGCGGAATCAGCGGTCAAACCTCGCCGCAGATGCTGGTGCGATTCCGGCAGGATGTGATCGATTTGAAGCCCAAGGTCGTGATCATTCTCGCCGGGACCAACGACATCATGGAGAACACGGGTCCGATGACGATTGAGCAAAGCGGGGAAAGTATTGCCTCCATGGCCGATCTGGCCACGGCAAACAACATCCGGGTCGTGCTGTGCTCGGTGCTGCCGTCGTCCGAATTCGCCTGGTCGCCGGAATTGAAGCCTGCACCCAGGATCGTGGAATTGAACGCATGGATCAAGCAATATGCGGCTGAAAAGGGCTACGTGTACGTGGACTACTACTCGGCCATGAAGGATGAGCACGGAGGCCTTCCGCCGGCGCTGAGCGACGACGGCGTTCACCCGCTACTGGCAGGATTCGCAATCATGGCGCCGCTGGCGGAGGCGGGAATCGAGAAGGCTCTCGAGCGCGGAGATTAGTCTGCTCTTACTGTGCTGTCCGCCCCGGAGTGCGGCGCGTGCAGCTTATAAGACTGGTTTTAGCGGGGCGATTCCATATGGGCCAGTCAAGCGGCCCTTGCGCCGGTCAAACACCGCAACCGCATATGCGGCCCGGCGTCGTGCTCGCTGTTCCCAGCGGGGCAATCCTTGCACGGGACGCGGATAAGCCAGCATTGCGCTGATGAAAGACGCCTCCTCCATCGACAGCCGATCAGCGTCCTTATTGAAAACCCTTTGTGCGGCCGCATTCGCGCCAATAAGGCCGGAGCCAAAAAAAGCGCAAGCCAGATAAGACCGCAGAATTTCAAGTTTCTTGTACCGGGATCGGATCACGAGAGCCAGGAACGCCTCATACAATTTCCGCTTCATCGTGGGCGCCCTGTATCCCGTCACCGTGCGCACAAACTGCATGTCGATTGTGCTTGCCCCTCCGTGTTTGCGGCCTCTGAGCACCTTGATCGCCTCGCGGAGAAACGAAAGCACGTCCACACCGGGATGATGGAAAAATCTTCTATCTTCGATGGCGATGGTCATCAGCTCCAAGGCTGTCAATGCAGCCGCGGGCGACTGCGGCAATGGCCGCACGTCCAATCGCCGGACATTTTGATCGATTCGCGACAAGTCGCTTCGCAGCCTGGCGAACCACGTCGAAGGCCTGGCCCAGTCGGGCAGTTGCGGCGCCCTGCGCGCAACAGGCTGGGCCCCAACCTGGCGGCTTCTTCTGAGCTCTCTCGAACCCAGAGCATCCGCAACGTTCGTGCGGACCCACTTCGCAACGGCGTCCGCCGTGGCATCGCCGAAGAGGTGGTTAGGGCAGTCGGTGGTTCCTTCGTTGCACGGGGCAAATCCGTGACCCATCACATTCTCGGCGGGTATTCCATATTGTGCGGCAAGCCAGCGAACGAGCTGCGCGCTCGCCTTGCTCTGAGCATCCGTCAGGCGATCGGTTGCCGTGCCGACATGTTCTATGCCAATCGATCTGGAATTGATGGCCTTCGCATGCCATGCGGAACACTCATCGCGGACCATTTGGTAGATATCGCCGTTCTTATCGACAACGTAATGAGCTGATACTTGCGACTTCGGATCCATAAACCAATTGATTGTCCCCTCGACGGTCGCCGCCGTCGTCGAGTGCAGCACAATCATGTTGATGCTGGCCCCATTGCGCGAGGAGTAATTTGGGCTTTCGATGAAGCTTTTGATGGCTGGTTTCACTTGTCTCGCGCTTGACCTGAAAATGCCGCCTGCGTCATTTGTGCGCGGCGCCCCCGGGATCCCATTCCCATCCCCGGTAGAAATCTTTGCTTTCTCCTGCTCATCGCCCAAGCCGGAAAGCGACTTCGAGTTATCGCCAACCGTCTTAACAACAATCTCGAATGCCGGTTCCCGCGGTTCAATGATCTTCAATTCATCCACCGTATCGCTGCAGCCGAGTTCATATAAATAATCGGCACTTTCGCAGCGGAGCGCGAGTGCCGGGACGCAACTTTTTCGGGAAGCCGTTGCAACCAATATACGCTTCATCGTCTGTTTTTGAACGGTCCGAGAGCTCTCAAGGGTTTCGATCCCGTCTCCCATCGTTTCACCGCCATGACCCTCCTATAATGACCGGGCAAGCAGCACTTCGCCCATGCCCGGAAGGTGGGAGACGCGAACCATGGCTGGTAACATCAATATCTTCAGTTCGGCCGGACGGTCCGTCGCGCTCCCGGTGAAATGCCAGGCAGCTTTGTACCGCGCGCTATCTCTTGTCCACCATGTATGAATCGTAGGAGTCAACCAGCCACTGGCCGTTCTGCTTGACCAGGACCACCTTAAGCATCCGGCGAAACTGCTTGCCGGCTGAGGCGGTCTGGAAATAGGAACTTCCCTGCACAATCGGCTGAAATCCCAGCTCGTCACCCAGCATTTCAACGATGTCGTCTTCGTGAAGAACCATGTCGCTCAGCTTCAGGCGGCCGACGAATCTCTCCGTCAGCGCGGGCAGTTGGTTTCTCTCCGCGTCCGGGACCACGAAGTCGTTGGGAAGCTCGTCGACAAGCGATTGCGTCAGAGCATCGATCTTCCCGCTCGCCAGCACTGCAGACAGGTTTGAATTCGTGACCTCATCGAATACGGGAAGACTGGGCACCGCGTCCCAGAACGCGAAGTCAACGTTGTAGACCTCCTTGTCGTCGGTGATGGTGTCGGGGATGTAGTAATAGGCTTCGGAGCGAAGCGTTCTGCGGTGGATCTTCTCGAGATCGCTGGGTTTGGTGATGTTGAATTTGGCCCAGGATGGTCCGAGAAGGCTGTACGCCGCGGGCCAATTCTTTTCCACCGTATAGTGAAGATAGTTTTCAAAGACCCTGACGGATGGGCGATTGCGGATAGCCAGTTGAAATTGGTTGTTCGGCCGAGTCGCCGCGATGGGATCGGCGCCGCCAGGGGCGCCAAGAAAGCCGCCAAAACGCCAGCCGGCGACAAACACTGCTCCCAGCAGAAGGACTGCGGCAACGAAAATCGTCAATTTGGCCGTTGGCCCTGCCCGCCGCAGGACATCCAAAATATCCCGAATGGCCGATTTGCCTGAATAAGGGCCGGCAGCCCCTGAGCGAAATGACCCCATATGCCTCCTGCCTCCATCCAACTTTCGCAATCATGGTACACCGCGGCGCAAATGTGCAGATGCCGTTGGCCGATACCGGAGCCTCTTTTTCGGCGTTAAAGAGGCTGAACCACGCCAGAGTGTTTCTATTCTTGAGCGTAATCAAGCGCAGTGTCGCCATGATGGTCCCTGGCGGCCGGGCTCGCATTCTTCTCGAGCATCGGTTTTACGGCGTCCACGCTTCGTGCGCTGGCGGCATCCATCAGCGGCGTACTCGATTTCCCCTCAAGGTTCGTCCCACGAAAGGCCTATGATGAAACGAAAGTTGGTTCCAATGTAAGATAATTCCGATCGGGCGGGCCTACCGTTTCGTGAAGGCCGTGTCTGCCCGGGCTGGACCTCCGCTTAACTGACGCTGTCTCTGCATCGGGTTGGTGCTGCAACATGAGAACGATGGCAGAAATCATGTACTCAAGGCTTATCTCTCTTGGCAGGGGATGCGACTGCGCCCATCAGATCCGCCGTTTCACTGGAATCGAAACGGCCTTCTATTTTGATTGGCTGGTCACTCCTCACTCCGGATTAGTCAAGGTACTGCGCTTGCGGTTTGACGGCTGTTTTGCCAAAGAAAATCTCGTTGTCGTAGAGGAGGGCACAACGGTTTGCGACAGTTTGACGGGCGTCCAATATCACCACAACTTTTCCAGATCCGCCGATAAGAAAACGATTGACCCGTTGGCGATTGAGAGGGAGTACAGCCGGGAAAGCGCGAAGATGAGCTTTCTCGCTCGCCGCTGGTTTGAAGCCATACAGAAGGAAACAATCCTGTTCGTGCGTCGTGACACGCCATCGGTACAACAAGCCCTGGAACTCTACCAGGTGCTCGCTGAGCAAATGCCAGACAGAGCAACTTCCCTTCTCTTCGTCGTCCTTCCGGGACATGAGTTAACGATCGATCATCCGGGAATCTTTGTTGAGGCCTGCCCGAAACCCGCGGACGAAGCTGCCTGGTATGGAGACGACGCGGCTTGGAACGGCGTTCTTGGCAACTATTGGCATCCTCGTGGTCCCGGCGAGAGGAATCCGAGCCTGGCCGGGCCACGCGACCCGGACCAAACCGTTTTCGCACCCCCCAGTCGCCGGGGCAAAGACTGAGGGTGAAGACGCTCACAACGAGGGAGGCAGTGCCGCACCAGAATGCGTGACTCGTCGACCATGGCAGGCAGGATCAGTATCTTCAGTTCGGTAGGGCGGTTTGGCGCGAACCTTTTCGGGGACGTGACCATCATCCAACAGCTTATAAACCTCAAGATTCCGGCCCAGCTGCGCCCCATCGATGTGGATGGACTCTGCGGGCCAGCGACAACTTCCGCGATCGAGCGGGTTCAGCGCCATGATCTCCACATGGCCCAGCCTACGGGAAAGGTGGAACCGGACGACCCCTCGTTCAACTTCCTCACGCACGACATCACGGCTGAAGCTCTCGGTAGCCGGCAGATCGCCTGGGGAGCCAAAGTAAGTGCCGCGTTCAAGGTCAAGCTGGTTGAGATTTCCGAGAACATTGGCGTTGATCCGAATTACCTGATCTCGGCCATCGCCTTCGAAACAGGCGAGACCTTCAGCCCATCGATCAAGAACCGCAGCGGAGCCACCGGCCTGATTCAATTCCTGCCGGACACAGCCGTTGAACTTGGCACGAGCACGGTGGACCTGGCCGCCATGACCGCCGTAGACCAGATGGACTATGTCGAGAAGTATTTCAATCCGTACCGGAACCGGCTTGAGACCATCGAGGACGTGTACATGGCCATCCTCTGGCCGGCCGCGGTCGGCAAGCCAAACTCATGCGTGCTCTTCAGCAAGCCGAGCGCCCAATATGATCGCAACTCCGGCCTCGACACCAACAAAGATGGAGCTGTAACCAAGGAAAAGGCCGCAGCGATGGCCAGGGCTAAGTTGCTCAAAGGCAGAGGCGCGGGATACTTCGGATGAATTCGATGCGAACGACCTCAGCGAATCGACGGCGCCCGCGGAAGATTCAATGGATCGACAATCTGGCGCCGCGCGAGCGATGCGTCTCAAACGCCTCCTATCCCAGACGAATCAATGCCGCGGAGTAACGGGGAACGCCCACCCGTATCTTGCCGGAGTTTGGCTTCAGCGGCTCGCCGCCCCGCGGATGGAATTGTCCATCGCCGCGCACAACGCTTCCCTGAAACGTGACCCCGTCCTTGGCGTCGATTGATGAGGCCTCGAGCCGCGCGACCGAAGCTCGTGTGAATCCAGCTGCAGGATCAGCGATCGTAACTTCCGCATCGCGGCCGTCCTTGTTAAAAACGGCAATCAAACGCGTCGCGGCTCCTCCGCCGGCTGCATAGGCCGTAACATTTCCTCCCCGCGCTTCAAGCGTTGTCCTCTTTAGCGTGTGCCCCGCAAACTCCTGCGCCAACATCAGGCCGTAGTACTCCGGCCGTGCGGCAAAGCTGCTCTCGATGGAGCCCACGATCGGCGAATAGTAGCCGTTCGCGCCTCCATGCAAATTCACTCCCACGCAGCCCAGCGCCGCCATCTGCAGGCAAAAATCCCCAGCCCACAATGCGGACGCGAACGTGTCACTGACGCCCGGTTTACCCGCGTTATAGCAGGAGTTTCCTTCCGCCATGCGAAATGGCAAACCGGCAGCCTTCGCCGAATCCAGCGCTTGCCGGCAGCGGCTGTCAAATTGGGCTCCGGGGTGTAATAGCCGATCGATCGTCATCGCTGGGTCGGCCGGCGGACCCAGCGGATAGTAGTGGCTCGTCGCAAGCACAATCTCTTTCGGAACGTCTTCAGTGAACTGCTTTACCCAGGTCTGATTGAAAGCCGTGTCCGGTCCGGCCACCGCAACGTGCGGGAGTTTCTCATGAAACGCAGCACGAAACATCTTCCAACGAGTCAGGTATTCGTCGAACGTCCAAGGCTTGTTCTGCTGATCCCGATGCTTGAAAAGATCAGGTTCATTCCCGAATTGCATTGCAATCAGTTGCCGTTCCAGTGTCCTGGCTACAAATGCGCCTTCGGCAAGCGCCTGCTCCAGCGTGCCTCCGCCGAGGTTAAGGCCATAGATGCATCGCCAGCCGGTCGCGCTCAGAAAGCCCTGCAAGTTGCGGA
>CAZANC010000104.1:0-10882 GCA_964486495.1 uncultured Occallatibacter sp. | reverse complement strand
CGATCTCCTCCTCGCCAATCGCGGATTCCTCGCCCGCCTCTTCCGGCCCATGTTCGCCATCATCCGCCGCAGTTGGCACATGTATCCGCTCGGCGTCCTCTTCGGCCTCGGCTTCGACACTGCAACCGAAATCGGCCTCCTCGGCATCTCCGCCGCAGAAGCCTCTCGCGGACTTCCTCTCGGCTCCATCCTCGTCTTCCCCATCCTCTTCGCCGCCGGCATGTCGCTCATCGACACCACCGACAACATCCTCATGCTCGGCGCTTACGGCTGGGCCTTCATCAAGCCCGTCCGCAAGCTCTACTACAACCTCACCATCACCTTCGTCTCCGTCGTTGTCGCTTTGGTCGTCGGCGGCATCGAGGCCCTGGGCCTCCTCGCCGATCAGCTCCATCTCGGCGGCAGCTTCTTCGCCGCCATTCTCCGCCTCAACTCCAGCTTCGGAACCCTCGGCTATCTCATCGTCGGACTCTTCGCCCTCAGTTGGATCGTCTCCATCGCCATCTACAAATGGCGTCGCTTCGACGACCTCGAATTCGGCGACTGAGCGCGCCTCATTGGCTAACCGCTAATCATTGTCTGAATACGCCGCCGTGCCTCACGCCCCACAACGCGGCCGGACCGAAGACGAATTCACCATTCGTTTTATTTAGAATTTCGCGGGGCACTGCGATTTACATTCGGCGGCCAGGGCAGCTTCCAATCGGTCAAACTGCAAAGGCCCGATCGGGATACCGTGTGCAGTCACTCCGCAAGGGACACGACCGCCGATGTAGAACCCATCCTATACACGTCGCGCCTCTCTCGACTGATCAGAATCGCACTTCCGCTCGACACCGCCGCCAGCATGAAGAAAGGCACGCCGTGCCGACCCCGAGAATTGCCATCCTCAGGTTGATGGCGCCGCTTCGACGACCTCGAATTCGGCGACTGACCGCGCTTTCTGTTCTCTTTTCCCTTTTCCCTTGGTTCCTTGGTCCCTGTCTTCTCCAGTGGTTCAATGTGCTCAGACTTCCGTCCGCGCCACTCCTAGGATCATGTGTAGGGAAGAAGTGGGACAGTCGTTACAAAGACAAGTCCGCTTCCTCTTACGGAGGTTCCATCATGGAAACAATCTTGATCGTTCTATTGGTGCTTTTTCTGCTCGGCGGTGGCGGATGGGGATATTCGCGGTGGCGTGGTTAGCGCAGCTCCGGAACAAACACGTACACCTGCTCTTTGATCCCATTTCCGGGATCCCCCGAGAAGTATTGGCTCCGAACCCGATACGCTAATTCACTGTTCTGTTCATCGTTGAAGGAAGGGTTGTTTCATGAAAAAGAAAAGCCGCATCGAGATGGCAAGAGACATTGTCTCCTACGTCAGGAAAGAGATGGATAGGCCCCGGCTGACGGAGTCGGTCCGCAACAGTCTCAGCGCCCAGGCCGCTCCGGACACTGAAAAGCCTGCTGCCGTCTCTGTGCGGGCGTGAATCCCTGTCCTCTGCCTGCCCGCGAGCTTCAACTGCGATTGGCTCAATTCTGCGCGTGCTAGGCGCGCCTGGCAGGCTTCGACCGAGCCCGCGCAGTGCCCGAAGCCCGCGCAGTTCCCGAAGCCCGCGCAGTTCCCGAAGATGGGACAGTGGCCGAAGAAGGTAGTTTCTCGGAATTACCCTCGGAAAATCGATCAAGCAGGACCGCATTCAACAGCGACTTGTGCACCTTGATGCGCCCGTTGTATTCGATAAAACCAAGCTTGCGAAATCGATTCATGAAAAAACTCACGCGGGAGCGGGTGGTGCCGATCATCTCCGCCAGGGTCTCCTGCGAGATCTTGGGAATGTATTGTTCCGGTTCGCCAGGCTTGCCAAATTCCGCCATTAACAGGAGTATCCGCGCAAGGCGCTTCTCACTGGAGTTGAAAAGCTGATCGACCAGGTCCGCCTGGATGCGCATGCTGTGTTCCAGCAGGAACTTCAAGAACAACTCGGAAAAGCTGTTTTCCTCGTGCATCACCCGGATCATCTCGTTCCGCCCTATTTTGAGAGCGGTGCAGGCGGTAATGGCAGTAGCAGTTGCCAAACGTAACCCAGGCCCGGCCGCAAGTGCCCCCTCTCCAACAAAATCGCCCGCGGAGACGAGCGCGATCGTGGCTTCCTTCCCACTGGCAGAAACAACTGTGACCTTTGCGCGGCCTTGCTGGAGATAAAAGACCGCGTCCGCGGGATCTCCCTGCGAAAAGAGGGCTTCCTTCGACGCAAATTGGATGACTCTTCTTCCCAGGCCGGCGTTCGCAAGGAAGGCTGCGGCATCGAATCCGGGCTTCTCGAGTACAACCACTGAAGAGCCTCCTTCCGGTTGCGGCCTTCGCTGGGTGGCCGTTGGAGGGGCGCGCACCTAATTGGCGTCAGTTTACAGAGCAGATGGGTGATAAGTAAAGAATCATCTGTTGCAGGGAGGGTACCTGGATGTCGGATCTTCTCCCTTCGACCAGGCGCCCGTCGCATCCTTCTGGGTCCCGCACTTCAACCAAACTTAACCATGGGATTCCTCCGGCGGCGTGCAATCCGTTCAAATTTGCTCATCTTTCCAGAGATCCTTCAAGTAACCTTGGATCGCACGACGTCCCATTGAGTATGATGAACCCCGTCGGGAACCTCATTACAGTGGCAACCGCCATGGCAGTGTCGTAGCGATAAGTGCTTTACGCTCAAAGCTAAGGCGTAGAGTGTATGGAGAAAACGGAACCGATGCTTCCTCCACATAAAACGCGTGAATTGGCCCGCAGCCTCGTCGCCTCGGAAGCCGATGCAGCTACGACCCCCCTTCTCAGCGAACCGGCAACTGTGCGGGTGTATGAGAGGCTGCGCCGGCAACTCGGCGCACCCGTGGGTATTGATGGCTTTCAGGCGCTCGCCTCTCGGGCTCTGGCTCTCGCCAAGTCGGAATCTCCCCGGCTCAGCAACGTGCAGGTAACGCCGAATGGTGGCTTGCGCGGTCTCGGCGAAGTCGAATCCGAGATGAACGCGGATGAGGACGGCGAGGCCGGAATCATTCTGATTGCGCAACTGCTCGGGCTGTTTCTTACCTTCCTTGGCGAGGCGACAACCCTTCGTTTGATTGAGGACTTACGCCTTCAGGCCGACAAGAGCACTGTGTCGGGAATATCCAAAGCGGACGCGACAGACTCGGCGGCCGATGGCCCCGCAATGGCTGCGATTTTCGAGGACCTTCTGCTGGAGATTGACCGCCTGAGGAGTGTGAGCGAACGTATTGAAACCCTTGCAGACAAACATCCCGGCATGGAAGACGGACTCGTCAGTGTCGCGGGAAACATACGCAGTATTGCCACGGTTTTAGACGTCTTTACACTGATCCGCAGCAAGGCTGGCGGCTCGCAGGAGGACGCACCTGACCCGGAAACGAATCGCTACATGAATTGAGTTCCGCCGGCGCTCGATCCAGAGCGGCTCCGGATGTCGAACGCCCAGCCGCGATGGCGCTTCAAGAAGAGACAAAATCGTTGCTCTGGCCCCAACGAAGCGCGCAACGGTTATCGAAATCTGCTACATGGAGCAACGCACGCTTGAACATGACGACTCCCCAAAAAACGCGAGATTTGGCCCATCGCCTTCTTACTTATGAAGCCGTTGCGGGCAAGACCTCCGCGCCTGCGGAGTCCGCAACCCTTCGCGTCTACGAGAAGCTGCGCCAGGATCTCGGCGAGTTTGCCGGAGTTGCGGCTTTTCAGTCGCTCGCTTCTCGCGCCTTGGCGTTGGCCAGAACTGGAGCTCCCAGCCTTAGCGCGGCGCGGGTTGCCGCCGACGGATCATTACAGGGCCTGGGCGAGCTTGAAAAGCAATTGGACATTGACAAGGATCGGGCCGGCGAGGGAGGGATCACTTTCATCGCCAGCTTACTCGGCCTGCTCCTTATCTTCCTTGGCGAGAGTTTAACGTTACGCCTGCTGCGGGCTAAGTGGCCAGAGGCGGCCCTCAACGATCGTAATTCCGAGAACGGGAGAAAAGCGTGAATACCGAAGACAAAGTGAAGATCAACAAATTACCCACTGGAGTTCCGGGCCTGGACGAAATCGTCGGAGGCGGCCTCCCCGAATTCTCGTTCAACATCATCGCAGGCGCCCCCGGCAGCGGCAAGACGACGCTGGCTCACCAGTTCGTGTTTGCCAATGCGAGCCCGGAACGCCCTGCTCTCTACTTCACTGTCCTCGGCGAATCCGCCATAAAAATGCTGCGCTACCAGCAGCAGTACACATTCTTCGATCCCGCCAAGCTGCCCGACTCCATCCGCTTTATCAACCTTAGCCAGGTTGTTCTCGAGAAGGACCTGGGCGCGGTCCTGGAGGAGATCACCAGGGAAGTTGAAAAGGCCAACCCCGCCGTCGTCGTTGTGGACTCTTTCCGCACCATGGTGCGAAAGCCGCAAAGCGATATGGAATTGCAATCGTTTATTCAGCGGTTAGCCCTGTATCTTGCTAGTTGGCAGGCTACAACTTTCCTCATCGGTGAATACGCCGAGGACGAGTTGCGCGACAATCCCATCTTTACCGTCGCCGATGGCCTGTTCTGGCTGCGCCAAACGGCGGAGCGAAATTCCATCGTCCGCAAGTTGCAGGTCATAAAACTGCGCGGTCAGGATTCCGTGCCGGGGCTGCACACCTTCCGCATCACCGATGCCGGAGTGCAAGCCTTCTCGCGCACGTTTGGGTTGACCGCGCGCAAGAGGAATCCGCCTAGTAATCGGCGCCTTTGCTTTGGCATTCCGGAGCTGGACAAGATGCTCGACGGCGGCGTGCGCGAAGGCGATAGCGTCCTCGTGGCAGGATCTTCGGGAACCGGGAAATCTGTCCTCGCAACCCAATTCATTGCGGAAGGCATACGTCATGGGGAATCCGGAATCGTGGCTGTCTTTGAAGAACGTCCGGAAGCCTATGCGGAACGGGCCACCAGCTTAGGCCTGGATCTGGAAACGCCGCAGAAAGACGGCAAGCTCACAATCCTTTATCTCCGTCCGCTCGATTTGTCGGTGGACGAAACCATGCAGTCGATTCTCGACGCGGTGCAGAAGATCGGCGCCAAGCGCCTGGTGATCGATTCCCTGGCCGGCTTTGAGATGGCTCTGTCGCCCGGCTTCCGCGCCGACTTTCGCGAATCCCTCTATCGCATGATCTTCGCTCTCACGGGAATCGGTGTAACGATTCTAAGTACCGTGGAAGTGGATGAGTCGTTCACCGAATTTCCCTTCAGTACCTACTCGATTTCATTCCTCACCGATGACATCATCCGGCTGCGCTACGTATCCATCGATGGCCAGCTTCGCAAGATTATGGTGGTGATCAAGATGCGGGGCGGAAATCACGCCAAGGATATTCGCGAATATGAAATCACCTCCAAGGGCGTCGTCATTCTCGGCAATCGCCTCACAAACTATCAGGCTCTTATCAGCGGCATTCCTGCGGAGTCCGCCCCATCCGGCTCGAACGAAGGGCCCTCACGAGAGCCGGTAATCGGGCGCAAGAGCTAAGCAAAAATCGCACGCCACAGCGCAAGGCCGGGCCGAGATTGAAATCGACATCCGTTCCGATCAGATTGTTCCCTTGGTCCTCTGTTCCTTGTCCGCTCGGCCCCTTGGTCCCTTGGTCCCTGCCTTGATATAACAATCAGGCATGTCTCCATCCGCCCGTTCCGTCGCCTCTCCGCGCGTAGTCAGCATCGGAGACTTCCGCGCTATCGCCCAGCGCCGCGTGCCCAAATCCGTTTTCGATTACCTCGACGGCGGCGCAGAAGGCGAAGTCACCCTCCACGAGAATTGCCGCGTCTATGAGGACCTCACCTTCCGTCCCCGCCACGCGGTCGCCTTCGCCGATTGCAACCTGCGCACTCGCGTTCTCGGCTTCGATCTCGCGCTGCCTTTCCTGCTCGCTCCCGTCGGTTACAGCCGCCTCATGCACCCCGTGGGCGAAGTCGGCGCAGCGCGCGCCGCCGGCAACGCGGGCACCGCCTACATTCTCTCCACCATCTCCGGCCACAAACTCGAAGACGTAAAGGCCGCGTCCAACGGCCCTGTGTTCTACCAGCTTTATTTGATGGGTGGCCGCGGCGCTGCCGAGGCCTCCATCGAGCGCGCCCGCGTCGCCGGCTTTTCCGCGCTCGTCGTCACCATCGACACTCCCGTCTCCGGCATCCGCGAGCGCGATTTCCGCAACGGCATGAAGGAGCTCGTCAGCGGCGGCCCTTTTGAAAAGCTTCCCTATCTTCCGCAAATCCTCTCGCACCCTGGTTGGCTCATTAGTTTTCTGCGCGACGGAGGAATCCCCGCGCTTCCCAACGTCGTCGTCCCCGGCAAAGGCCCCATGCCGCTCATCGATGTTGCCGTCGCTCTTGCCGAATCCGCCGTCACCTGGCGCGATCTCGCCTGGATTCGCGAACTCTGGCTCGGTCCCATCGTCGTCAAGGGCGTTTTGACCGCCGATGACGCGCGCCGCGCGGTCGATGAAGGCGCCGCGGCCATCTCCGTCTCCAATCACGGAGGCCGCCAGCTCGATTGCGTTCAATCTTCCCTGCGCTCCTTGCCCGAAGTCGTCGCGGCGGTCCACGGACAAACTGAGATCCTTCTTGACGGAGGCATTCGCCGCGGCACCGACATCGTCAAGGCCCTCTCGCTCGGCGCGCGCGCCGTGCTCTGCGGCCGCGCCTACGCCTATGGACTCGCCGCTGCCGGAGAAGCCGGCGTTAATCGCGCCATCGAAATCCTCCGCGCCGACCTCGACCGCACCTTGCGTCTGCTCGGTTGCCCTTCCGTCGCCGAGCTCGATCGCTCCTACGTCAACGTTCCAAAATTCTGGGACGCAAACTGACCGCGCCAGCGGCCGACGGCTCGCTGAACGCTGTTCACTACCCACTGCTTTTCTGTTCCTTCGTCCCCGCTTTTTCCGATTCCTTGCCCATCGCGTGCCGAACGCGAGCGCTGCCGGAAGACCCGCCGCATAGAATTAGAAGCATGCGAACTGTTGAAAATTTGCGGATTGCACAACTCGCGCGGCATTTTCCGCGAAATTCACAAATGGGGGCAAGATTTGCAAAGCATCCACCGCCCACGGGCTGCTAAGTTTCAAGTTGCACTCCGGGATGGAGGCCGCCGATTGGACAATTCTGAATCGGATCGTCTTGTGGAGCTGTCAAACGCGGGCATTTGTCCCAACTGTGGAAGAGCGATCCCGGAAAGAACAGCCGTTGTTCGAGGGAAGGGTTCGTTCTGCAGCTTAGACTGCGTTGCCTCATTCCACGAAGCCGAGTTTACCGAGCGAGCAAGACGCCTAGCAGCCGCCGCAAAGAACTAATAACCACCGAAGTGGAGCAGACCGTGGCATCAGAGTCCTTAATTCCTGAAGTGACAGACTGGCAGCCTGGCGGAGACGGCATACTGCCGTCTCAAGAAATCCGCCACTTTATTAAGGTCGGCATTATCAGTTCGTCTCGCGAACCGGCGGATGACCAGATTCAGCCTGCGAGCATAGACCTGCGCTTATCAAACGAGGCATATCGCGTCCGCGCTAGCTTTCTCCCTGGAAAATCCACCACCCTACTCAACAAAGCCACGTCCAACGGGATGCTAAACCAGAAGATTGACATCTCCCTCCCCTCCCTTCTGGAACCAAACGTGATTTACATTATCCCGCTCATGGAGAGTCTCAATCTTCCAGGCGACGTCTACGGCATCGCCAACCCCAAGAGCACGACTGGGAGACTCGATATTTTCACCCGCCTGATCACGGAGCACGGCGACGAGTTCGATCGCGTGGGAAAGGGGTACAGAGGGAAACTCTATATTGAGGTGATTTCTCACACGTTTCCAGTGGTCGTACAAGCCGGGCTGAGGCTCAACCAGCTTCGCTTCGGACGAGGAAGCACAGACGTCGCATCCGATGCAAGATTGAAGAAGTTAGGCAGAGAGGACCTTCTCATCGGCACCGACGAAAGCAGCGGCGCGGCCAACATCGACCGAGGGGTGCGTATAACAGTTGATCTCGTAGGTAACGGCTCCGGAATCATCGCCTACCAAGCGAGAAAGTGCTCGCCGCCAATCGAACTCGACAAGATCGACTACTACGAAATCGCCGAATTCTGGAACCCCATAAGCCGAGAGAGAAACCGCAGTTTCATTCTCGAGCCCGGGGAGTTTTACATTTTGGCATCAAAACAACGGGTGCGAGTCCCGCCAGACTTTGCCGCCGAGATGCTGCCGTATGATCTTGCAACCCAGGAATTCCGCGTTCACTATGCTGGCTTCTTCGACCCAGGCTTCGGTTTTGGAACGAATGGGGGAATTCCGGGGACCAGAGCCGTGCTAGAGGTGCGTGCGAGCGAAATACCGATTCTCCTAGAGGACGACCAGTTCGTAGGCAGACTAAATTATTTCAGCATGGCAGCCACACCAGACAAGGTCTACGGCGGCCCAATTGGATCATCATACCAACAACAGGGTCTGGCCCTGAGCAAGCAATTCAAACGCGAATCACAATTCATGACTGGCATAGCGCCAATCAGCGCCGCCGAACAGGAGAGCCAGGAAGCGCTGCGGCGCCGAAACCCGTCAAAGACGCAGCCAGCAGAAGCAGAGGACGATGACGATGCCTCTATCCTTCGCCTCGCCTTCCCGGACACTGGAGCCGAACAGAGGATAAGCACCAAAGAACGTTGACCGTGCAATCCAAAACCAGACTTAAGCGCTCCCGCAGGGCCCCTATCCCGGCAATAAATGTTCAGCGTCTGGATTTCGCACTCGCCAGCGGCATCGAGATTCAACGGAGAGCAGATTCCCTGGCAAATGCCGCAAGAAAGTTCGACGCAGGAGAACCCAACGGTCTCACCTTCCCGAAAGAGGAACAGTAGGCCGCTCAACGGAACTGTCTCGAACCGGCTGGAGACTTGGAGGAAGCACCGCGCAAGTGACCCGAGTAAACGGCTCCGATGCGGGCTATGAACCAGTAGCGAATCCAAACATGAATGCGGACGCAATGATAATCATCGCAACCAGAGCTACCGCCAGCACCGACGATATGATGAGGCACAACCTTTTCGCGAGGCGGTAGGTTGGCTCCCCATCCTTAACCCTTTTCCACTCGTTCTTCAAGAGGGGGACCGACACCTGCTCGATCTCAGAAACAAGGGCAGGGATTTTCTCCCCATCAATGTTGACTGGGCCAGTGTTAAATAGATCTTCCAAGTCCTTCATCTTTCGCAAGAGATCGCCCGCCTCGGGTTCAGTCCGATTGAGGCGCAACTTTATCTTAGCCGACACCGCATTCATGCCAGCGTAGTCCTCGTAACTGTCATCGTAAAACTGCTTAAGCTTCAGTTGATATTCATCCTCGCCAATCTTGCCTTCCTGGTGCTCCTTGTTGATCTTCTTTAGGAACATGTGGCAGTATGCGTTGATCATCATGGCATGACTCACCAAAGACGAGATCTCTGACCTTAAGGAGTCAATCCACTGCTCGCGAAACTCGGAAAGCTTCTGTTCCTTCGAAATAATCAGACCGACTAAAGAAACGACACCGGCAATCAATGCGACCAGCACCGCGCCAAGTATTTCGAATGCCGCGGCCGAGAACGAACCAACGAAACTATCCATGAAACCCTACCTTCCGGTTTCCTCAAACGAGAACAATCCTCCCAACGCAAGGAATGACGCCGCGCCAACACAAGGCACCGCAAACGTTTGAGAGCAGGAGCTGACTAACAATCGGCTTGCTACCAAAAATACGTCTGGAATCCTGTTCCCGCAAGCTCCTTTAGCGAACCGAATTCGAGTCGACCAGCCGACTCGCCGACCTGCCGCCCGTTACCCGCAATCCCCTCCACGCCCATTTCCCTCGCAACTCACTGAAAACACGACCAAAATTCTTCTCCCAAGTTTGCCGGTAATTATGCCCGTTTGGCGCACAATGGTCCCATGATCGCCAAGCAGACCAGCGGAGCACTCACCGGCTACTGGCTGTTGACTGCCTTTTAGCGCCGCTAGCTCCGCTGTCTTTTGATGTTGAAACAGTGCAATTTGGACAAAAACAGGCCCTAAACCGCTGAAAGGAGATACTTTAGATTCCAAGCCTTTTGGAATCAATGGGTTGCGACGAATGATCGAGGGTATAAGTGCCTGAAAACAAGCCCTTTAGCCTCAAAACAGGGTGGGGGGGGATGGGGTAGGTACTAGAAGATAAACAGCCCAGCTCACCGGCCAGCAAGCTGAAAGCGGCGCTGCTGCACAAAGCAAGAAGGCCGCCCGATTCCCTGGGCGGCCTTCCTGCTGCTTCTGTCCGCGAAGCCAGTCTCACTTCGATGAGTTAATTTGGTCTTCAATCTTGTAAGTGACCGTATGTTCGATCGTGCATGCCTTGTCGATCTCCGAAAAGGCTTCGTCGGGGGTCATCTCGGGATGGACTTTCTTCCAGCGTGCGGCGAAGTCGGGGCCGAAGTAGGTGAACATCGAGTCCCAGGTGGGGAAGATGTCCACGCTGCTCATGAGGCTGGGATCGCGCCATCGAAATCCTCCGCGCCGACCTCGACCGCACCTTGCGTCTCCTGGGTTGCCCGTCCGTCGCCGACCTCGATCGCTCCTACGTCAACGTTCCAAAATTCTGGGACGCAAACTGACAGATTCAGCGAATCGAACCGCCATAAGTGAGGCCAATTCATGGACCTTCTGAGGCTTTTTCACACGCGCGTTCATTGCGCTTCGCGGCGGGATTTGTTGTTGATTTCTCGAGAGAAAATCGAAGGCAATCAAAAAACGAGACTGTGAGACTGTGAAACTGTGAAACTGTGGACGCAAGTTATTGATTCTAAAGGCTCCACAGTTTCACAGTTTCACAGTTTCACAAAACG
>CAZANC010000103.1:0-10898 GCA_964486495.1 uncultured Occallatibacter sp. | reverse complement strand
AACTGCGCCTTCGCGGTGTCGAGCTGCGCCTGCGCCTGCTCGGCCTGGCCGCGCAGGGCAAATTCGTCAAAGACCGGCACGCTGAGCGCGGCGGATGCATCGACGGTGCCGTGGGAGTGGGCCAGCGTGGTTCCGATGTCGCCGTAGTCGGCGTCGGTTTCGACGGTGGGAAAACGCGCGGCAGTTGCCGCTTTGCGCTGATCGGCGGCGGCGGCGGTTTGCTCGACGAGAGCGGCCAGATCTTTGCGATTTGCTTTGGCCTGCTGGATGAGCGCGCTCGCGTCGAGCTGGTCGAAGGGCGCATAGGGCGCGGTGTCAGTGAGATTGAAGCTCTGCGCCAGGGGCAGGCCGATGGTGCGCGCCAGGGCCAGCTTGTCTTTTTCGAGGGAGTCCTGGGCGGCGATCAACTGCTGCTCAAGAGATTGGTAATCGACGCGGGCGCGCAATTCGTCGAGGAGCGGCGCGGTGCCGGCCTGGTGATTGTCGACTGCCTGATCGAGCGAGACTTTCGCTGTCGAGACCTGGGCCTGGACGCTGCTGACGTTGGTCTGATCGGCGAGCACCAGAAGGTAGGCGTTGCCAACGGTGAGGACCACCATGTCACGGGCATCCTGAGCCGACAACTGCGCGGCGGCGAAGTTGTGCCGTGAAGCAAGATAGTTGCGTAACGATTGAACGTCAATCAGCGACCAGGTGAGCGAGGCGCGGACGTCGGTATAGCCGAACGGGCCGATAATCTTGGGAAAGCCCGGGATGCGAAGGCCTTCGGCGGGCAGATCGACTTGCGACGCTACTTCTTTGGCGGTGAAGTCGATTCCGGGAAGCAGCGATTGCAACTGGCTGAGGCGCGCGGCGCGGGCGCCGGAAGTATTCGTGCCGCTGAGAATGATTCCCAAATTCGATTGCAAGCCGCGCTGGATGGCGTCATCGAGCGAGAGATCGATGGGCTGCGCAGAGGGCTGGCCCTTGGTCACGCCGCCTTGAAAGTCGGCAGCCGATGGCGGCGAGGGCAGGGTGGGCGGCGGTACGACGGACGACTGCGCGGCCGCGACGCGGCCAAAAAGGCAAACGCCCAAGGCGAGAGCCGCGGCACAAAGACGGGTTGGGTTTTCACTGGAGTGTTTTGACAATTTGAACCTTGCTCATGAACGGGCTCGGCACCGGGCCCAAGAACGGCAAACGCCGCCGCCCCAAAATGGCCATCCTACAAATGGATGCGTCGAAAGCGCGGGGCGGTTCTTAAATCTAGTGTATCGAATGCGGGGGCGGCGGCTGCTGTAACTCGAAAGGCGGCTCTTCTCGCTGCCGTGCCCGCCTGTTTCCTCGCAGTGCTTTTCTTCCAGGTTTAACGTCGCGGAAGGGCGGCATCCTGTATGGATGGCAATGTGGGGTTCGTGTGGCACTCGGGATCTTTGTCTCCCTAGGTGGTCGAGGTCGAGCCTAGCAAAAAATCGTCACAGGGAGAAGTTGCAGGCCACGAGACTTGGGTGGGCTGTCGCGGCGTGGCGGAACGCGGTAGACTGCCAACACAGCGAATTGGACAGGAAAATGGCCAGAAGTACCAAAAAAATCAAGCTTTTCAACGGGCGGGACTACTCGTGGATGCAATTCAATCGGCGCGTCCTCGAGGAAGCCGAAGACCCGGCGAACCCGCTCGTAGAGCGCGTGAAATTCCTGGCCATCACGGGGTCGAATCTGGACGAATACGTCGAGGTGCGGCAAGCCGGGCTGATGCAGCGCATTGAAGACGGCTATCGCGAGCCAGGTTACGATGGGCAGCGGCCTGACGAGTCGCTGAAGGTTCTTACCGCCGAGATACACAGCTTTGTGGCCGCACAATACCACTGCTGGAACAAGCAACTGCTGCCGGAGCTGCGCAAACAGGGGATCCGGCTGCTGGGGTGGGACGAGCTCGGCGAACACGCCCGCGAGTTTGCGCGCGGATACTTTCAGCGCGAGGTCGACCCGCTGCTGACGCCGATCTCGATCGACCCTGCGCATCCGTTTCCGCGCGTGCTGAACAAGGCTCTCTGCCTGGCATTGCTGCTGCGGGCGAAGCGGCGCAGCTCCGGGCCGCAGGTGCTGGGGGTGGTGACGGTGCCGCGCGCGCTGGCACGCTTTGTGCGGTTGCCCGGCGACCACGGCCACTACGATTATCTGCTGCTGCAGGACCTGATCGAGCAGCATCTGGGCGGCATGTACCGCGGGTACGAAGTGCTGGCCTCCGCGTCGTTTCGTGTGACGCGCAATTCGAATCTCTATTTCGAGGAAGAAGAGGCGCGGTCGCTGCTGGAGACGATTCGCGTGGAATTGCACAACCGCCGCAAGGGCGACGCGGTACGGCTGGAGATCGAAAGCAGCGCCGATCCCGAGATCGTGGAGCGGCTGCGCGTGAACTTCGAGCTCGAGGAGGACCAGGTTTTTCGCTGCGAAGGCCCCGTGAATCTTTCGCGCCTGATGTTCTTCTACGGCGACGTGCAGCGGCCGGACCTGAAGTTTCAGCCTTTCACGCCGAAGGCACTCGTGTTGAGCCGCAAGTCAACGGGAATCTTCGACGAGTTGCGCCATCGCGACATTCTGCTGCACCACCCTTACGATGCTTACGACCCCGTGGTCGACTTCATCCAGCAGGGCGCGCAGGACCCGGCTGTGGTGACGATGAAACAGACGCTCTACCGTACCAGCCACGACTCGCCGATGTTTCAGGCGCTGACCGAGGCCGGCGCGAGCAAGGAAGCCACGGTAGTGGTGGAGCTGATGGCGCGCTTCGACGAGGCTTCGAATATTCGCTGGGCGCGCAGCATGGAAGACGCGGGCGTGCAGGTCTTTCACGGCGTGGTGGGCTTGAAGACCCACTGCAAGCTGGCGTTGCTGGTGCGCCACGACGAGGACGGCGTGACCCGCCGCTACTGCCACCTGGGCACCGGCAACTACAACCCCGACACCGCGCGCTTCTACACCGACCTGAGCCTGCTGACCAGCGACCCGCAGATTGGCGAGCGCGTGCACATGATCTTCAACTACCTGACCGCGCACGCCGAGGTCGACGACTACAGCCCGCTGCTGGTAGCGCCGCTGACGATGGCGGAGAGTTTTTTGCGCCTGATCCGCCGCGAGCAGGAACATGCGCAGGCGGGAAGGCCGGCGCATATTGTGGCCAAGATGAACGCTCTGCTGGAACCGTCGATCATTCAGGCGCTCTACCAGGCTTCGCAAGCCGGCGTGGAGATCGACCTGATCATTCGCGGACTGTCGATTCTGCGGCCGGGCGTGAAAGGACTGTCGGAACGGATTCGCGTGCGGTCGATTGTCGGGCGCTTCCTGGAGCACTCGCGCATCTTTCACTTCGCCAACGGCGGCAGCGACGAGATTTACATTGGCTCGGCCGATTGGATGCCGCGCAATTTGTTCGAGCGCTGTGAAGTGGTGTTTCCGGTCCGCGATCCCGCGGCCCTGGCGCGCATTCACGGCGAAATTCTGCCGGCATACATGGCCGACACGGTGAAGGCTCGGCTGCAACAGCCCGATGGGGCTTATGTGCGCGCGAGCAAGCTGATGAAGGACGCGGCGCCGTTTTCGGCGCAGGAATTTCTTATGCAGCTCGCGGAGGGGAAGACGGATTTGGAGGCGATTCCCGCGCCGGGGGCAAAACGCCAGGCGAAGAGCGCGGAAGCCGCAGCCACCGCCGCGGACTGAATGAGACGTCGCCTCCGGTCGTGAAGGTCAGGGCGCGAATTGCCTGGGAACGACGTGGATTCCGGTCTGAGTGTATTGAAATTCCAATATCCAAGTGCTTGGCGCGGCGTTGCCGTCAACCTGCGCGGGCTTGAACTTCCAATGGCGGGCTGCTTCAAGCGACTTGCCGGCGAAATACTTGCTCGGCCCGGGCGATAGGAGCGCGACACTGGTGACGGCGCCGCTGGCGTTGACCTCGAGTTGCACAGTGACTCTGAGGGTCCCATTGATGGTCTTCATTGCGCTGGGAATAATGTCGGGCAAAATCTGGTTCACTACTGCATGGTTTACCGTTGCGCCGCTGGCCGCGGGACCCTGATCAACTTGGGCTTCGGGCCGGGGCGGTGGAACCGCAGCAGGGATCGGAGCCGAGGCCGCGATGGGCGCTGGAGTTGCAGAGGGAGGGGCCGACGAGGTTCGATCGGGAGTTGGCGGAGCTGGAGCTTGTGCCGGACTCGCAACAGGTTTCGCAACGGGGTTCGCGTCACGGTTCGCAACGGGGTTGGAGGCCTTAGCCGGAGTTGTGGCCGGCGCTGGGGCCGGCGATGTAGCCGGCACATTCTGAGCTTGCTGAATGGGTGAAGGCGGCTGCACGCGATGCGAGCGAGCGCTCCAGATTCCGATTCCAGCCAGAACCAGTGCAGCGGCGGCCAGCGGGATCGCTGCGCGACTTCTGCCGGGCGAAGCCGTTGCCGGCTTCTCCTGCGGACGCGAGGGAGATTTTGCCGGCTCAAGACGGGCCGCGATTTCCTCAATCGTGCTACGACGCGCGGGATCGGAGCGCAGACATTTTCGCGCAATGGAGGCGAAGGGCTCCGGCATTGATTCGGGAACGGTGGGATCAGCGGCTCTTTCGCGATTCCAAATTGGAGGATATTTGGTAAGAACCTCGACCAGCGTCGCCCCAAGTGACCAGAGATCCGCGGGCGGCTCGATGGTTCCGAATTCTGTTTCCGGCGCGTCGCAGACGGTTCGCGGCGGACCGGATATGACGGCTGCGCCCACGGGGCAGACGCTGTAAGTGGTGAGCTTGAGGCTGTCGCCGGCCGCCATGATGTTCGAGGGGTTGAGACGGCCGTGGACGAGTCCTTTGGCGTGAAGATACGAGAGTGCGGCCAGGGCCGGGCCGAGCATGTCGCGAGTCTCTCGCAGCGTGAGCGGCCTTTCCCAAAGAACGTCCGCGAGAACTTCGTCGGCAAATTCGGTGACCACGTAGAGGCATGGGACATCGTCGATCTGGCAGCGGCCGTGCGTATAGACCTTCATCAGGTTGGGATGGGAGAGAGCTTCAGCCGCGGACCAGGCAGCCTCGCGGGCCTCGGCGTCTTCAGCATCTGCCGGGATCAATTTGATGACGGCGTTCAGCCCCGGCTCGCCGAACTGGGTGAGAAAGACACCAGCGTTCTGGGAGCCGCCAAGCCATCGAAGAAAGGGGAACCGGTCATCGGCGAAGCTTCCGACCCACTCGGGGCGGACCGCTGCTGCACTAATGGTTTCGATCATACGAACCAACCTTAAGCAACATCTTAGCCTTGAAAGCAAAGATTCAAGCGAGGTTAAACGACACTTTAGTAAGGGTCTTGGTTCGGGGGGCGGTGCCGATTTTTGCTGTTTCTTTCCCCTGTGCGGGGCGGCGGTGTGGGCTATTGGAATGTTGGGTCAAGGCGAAGGAACGATGAGAAGGCCGAGGCTGCCGGGACGGATCGGGATCTCAGCGCCAGTCGCCCAAGACATACGCGCCGGGCCGGTTGAACCCTTGCTTGTTCGGACGCTGCATTGCAATTCCCAGGGTCATGAGCCGATATCCGCGTGAGCGCATGAACTCAAAAGCGTCCGCGCAAGCCGTACTCACGCCAGCCTCCAACTCCGCTCCCAGCGCAAGGGCAAGTGCATCGATCGCGTCGAGGAGACGGTCGAACCGCGCGCCGCTCGTTGCCGCCCCGAACTTCACATAACAGGTCTTCTTGCCACCTTCTGAACCGGCGCCATTCATGCAAATTGCAAAGGCATCCAGAGCCCGGCGGCCTTCGACAAGGATCACTTCGCCGATGTGTTGCGCCATGACTGAGCGAATCTCACCGCTCAGGTCCAGTCCCCGCTTGACTTTAGTTGCAAGCCGCGCGCACGCTGCGATGGCCTGCTCGCGCTCGCTTCGGGTGAGCGCTGAAAGCAGAACTGGCGCTTTGGCGCCCTTGGCTGGTTTCTGCGAAGGCGAAGCGGGAGTGCGCTTCATGATGGCGGTCAGATGCCCGGGCCAATAGCCGAATTTCTGGTACAAGCCCACGTGTTTGGGACTGTGCGCAAAGGTGAACAGACCGGTATGCCGCACGCCCCAACGGTCGAAGACCTTCATCGTGGCAGCGAGCAGTTGCTGTGCGATGCCGCGGTTCCAGTATTCAGGCAGGACAGTGAGCGGCCCGAAGAACCCGAACGATCCCCAGCGTGTGGCCACATTCAGGCCGATGAGCTTTCCGCTTTCGCGCGCCGCCAGGACCTTCGTATTGCGCGCGCGCCAGCGCGGAGTGATGAAATCGCGGTCGCCCATAAACTCCAGCGGGTTGGGGATTCCGAGAAACGTGCCAAATGCGAGCCGCACGATGCGGCCTGCCTCATCAAGTTCGCTCTCACGCAGCGGCCCAATCTGAACCGATGGGTTCTTCGGCATGATCATTGGTCTCCTTCGATATGCGGCAGCGTTGGGGAGGGGTCGAGAGACTCGGCCGCAGGCGCGTCCATTTTAGCGCAATACATTGCGCGGGCTTGCGCAACGCGGAATTTGCCCTGACCCAACGCCGCACCATGCCGCGCGGACTGCCGGCGAGCGAGATGCGGACCCGCAAGGCGTAGAATGGCGCTGGTCTGAATTCCGAATTTTTCGACCAATCAACCATCAGGATTCCACTCATGAGAAAAAACCAAATCGCAACTCTGCTTTGCCTGTTCACGTGCGGGCTCGGCGTGGGACGGACGCAGCAACCGAATTACCCCTTCAATGATCCGTCGTTGCCGATGGAAAAGCGGATTGACAACCTGCTTTCGCTGATGACGATCGATGAGAAGATCAACTGCCTGAGCACGAATACGGGCGTGCCACGGCTGGGCGTGATGAACTACGGCAGCTCCGAAGGAATTCATGGTGTGGTGCAGCGCGAAGCCAGGGGAAAGCGCCAGCCGATCACGACGACGCAGTTTCCGCAGCCACCGGGGATGGGCGCGTCGTGGGATCCGGAGCTGGTGCGCGAGGCGGCGGGAGTTGAAGGCTACGAGGCACGGTTCATCACGCAGACGGCGAAGTACGATCGCCAGATTCTGATGCTTTGGGGCCCGCAGTCGGACCTGGGACGCGATCCGCGATGGGGGCGCAGCGAAGAGGTCTACGGCGAGGATCCATTTCTGAACGGGACGATGACTGTCGCGTTCACCAAGGGCTTGCAGGGCGACGATCCGAAATACTGGCAAGCGGCGGCGCTGCTCAAGCATTTTTTGGCCAATGAGAATGAGAACGACCGCAACGGCTCGTCCTCGAATTTCGACGAGCGGCTGTTCTGGGAATACTACTCAGTGCCCTTCCGCATGGCCTTTTTGGATGGCGGCGCGAAGGCGGTGATGGCCTCCTACAACGCGTGGAACGACACGGCGATGGCTGTGAATCCGATTCTCAAGAGCATCGTTCGCGAGCAGTGGGGCGTGGACGTGATTTCGAGCGATGGGGGAGCGGTGAAGCTGCTGGTGGTTCCGCGCCATTTGTTTCCCGACCAGAAGGCGGCGGTGGTTGCATGCCTGAAGGCGGGGATCAACCAGTTTCTCGACACGTATAAGGATGAAACCAAGGCGGCGCTGAAGGACGGCGAAATTACCGAGGCGGAGATCGACGGGCTACTGCGGCCCAAGTTCCGCGTCACAATTCGGCTTGGGCTGCTTGACCCGCCGGAGATGGTGCCGTACTCCAAGATCAAAGACTCGCCGGAGCCGTGGAATACGGACAAGGATCGCGACGTTTCGCGGCGGATCGCTCTCGAGTCGGTGGTGCTGCTGAAGAACGAGAACAACATTCTGCCGCTCGACAAAAGCAAGATCAAATCGATTGCGGTCATCGGCCCGCTTGCCGACCAAGTGCATTGGGATTGGTACGGAGGCACACCGCCTTATGCGGTGACCCCGTTGCAGGGGATCAAGGACTTGGTTGGGCCGGACGTCAAAGTGAACTACGCTGCCTATGACACGCCGGCTGGAGAAGCCGATGCGATGAAGGCGGCGAGCGACTCCGATTTGGCGGTGGTGGTGATCGGCAACGATCCAACTTGCGGGCCTGACGAGGCACACGAGTGGTACAGCACGCCCACAGGAGGTGGCGGCGGCACGCTGCCCTGCACGGTTCCAAGCGACGGCCGCGAAGGCCGCGACCGGGAGAGCATCGATCTGGCGCAGGAACAGATTGTGAAGCAGGTCCTCATCAAGAATCCGAAGACCGTTGTGATGTTGGTCGCCAGCTTTCCCTTTGCGATCAACTGGAGCGCGGCTAATGTTCCCGCGATCTTGACCATGGCGCACTCTTCGCAGGATGAAGGAACCGCGCTGGCGAAGGTGCTCTTTGGCGAATACAACCCCGGCGGCCACCTGGTGAGAACCTGGCCGAAGTCGGCCGATCAGCTTCCGCCGAGCATGGATTACAACATTCGCGACGGCTACACGTACATGTATTTCAAAGGCGAGCCGTTGTTTCCGTTCGGCTATGGCCTGAGCTATACGACGTTCAAATATTCCAATCTGCGGACCAGCTCTGAGGAACTTGCGAAAGACGGCACGGTCACCGTGAGTGTGGACGTGACCAATACCGGCAGCCGCGCGGGCGACGCGGTGGTGCAGATGTATGTGAAGCACCTGAACTCGAAGGTGGAGCGACCGCAGGAGGAGCTGGAGGGATTCAAGCGCGTGACGATCGAGCCGAATGAAACGAAGACTGTCGAGATACCGCTGAAGGCATCGTCGCTGGCCTGGTGGGACGAGAAGCTGCCGGGATTTCGCGTGGAAGCGGAGCCGGTTCGCGTGATGGTCGGGAATTCGTCGAGCGACATTGAGGCGAGTGCGACGGTGAAGGTGCAGTAGGGACCGACCGCGAAAATTTGAGCTATCGGCGCCAGACGCAAAAGGCAGAGGACTAGCCCGCTTCTCGCACAACAACTATGCACTTTGGGAAATCCGGCAGCCTGACCTGCCAAACGCCTAGTTTTTTGGGCACAGTGGAGGTGTGCGGGCCTGGAGGCCCGCACGACAGCCGGTCTGGAGACCGGCGCTACTCCTTGCCTGCGACTGGTGAGAAACGCGGGCTCTCGGAAGGAAAGCTGCGACAATCTGGCGCAGAACCGAATGTTACAAATCTGTTAAAATGAGGATGTAGGAGTTCGGCAAGGCCTCGTACGTCCCCACCGAATCGATCCCCATGATTCTCTATCTGATGCGCCATGCGAATGCCGGCACGATTCGCGAGAACCCCGTTCTCGACCTGAAGCGGGGCCTCGTGAAGGAAGGCAAGGAGCAGTGCATGTTGATGGCGCGGGTCCTTGGGGCCTTGAAAGCGCCGATCGATACTATTGTTTCGAGTTCGCTGAAGCGTGCCCTGCAGACCGCACATCTTGTCGGGACCGAGCTGGGCTTTGAAGGCAAGGTTGAGATCAGCCCCGCTCTGGGATTGAATGCGAGTTTTGCGGATTTCCAAAATATGCTGGCCAAGTACGCCGACCGCGATGGCGTCCTGGTTGTCGGGCACAATCCCAACATGTTCCAGTTTCTTGGGCGCCTAGTCACCGGAAACGGAGGCGCGGCGATCCGGATGCGCAAAGGATCGATTGCGCGGGTGGACATGGAGCGGCATCCGCCGCGGCTGCAGTGGCTTCTGGATCCGCGCACGGCACGGGCTATCTACGCCAGCGTGACGAAGAGCTCGCGCCCGAAGACCTCGCGGAAGTAGCCGGCTTCCTTGCGCAGCGACCACAACTCCAATTCCGCGCCGGTGCGCCCAGGACGCAACTCCATATAAACCCGCTTGGGATAGACCCGCGTGCTGACGCGAAGAACGTCGGAGGCGCGGTCCTGATTTAAAGCGATGGCAAGACGCAACAAGACGACGGCGCGGTTTACGTTTTTGTGCTCGTCGGCGGGAATGTTGCGCAGAGCGCGGTCGCCGGGCTGGGGGCGGCTCTTGCCGAGGTAGCGCGCGATGGCCGAGACCAGCGTGCGCTGCAGCTGGGTGTAGCCGTAAATCTCCGAACTGGAGATGATGTATTGCGTGTGCCGGTGATGGCCCTGGTGGTTGATGAATTTGCCGGTGTCGCGAAGCATGGCGGCGGCAGCCAGCCAGCTTTCGTATTCGGGCTGAAGCGCGTGCATGGACTTGAGCTCGCGAAAAAGCTGGACAGTGTGGGCGCGGACCGGGTCGGCCTGGCGAGGATCGACGCCGTAACGGCGCGCGGTGGACAGCACGCTTTCCCAACGCTCGTGCTCGAACTCGCGGTGAGCTTTGGCGCGGGCGTCCTGCTCGGCCAGCATCTGCGCCAGAATGCCATCGCGCAAGCCGAGAGGCGAATAACGAAAGCCCTTCAGGCCGAAGCTCTCGAAGATTTCGGCGTAGACCTCAGCGCCGGCGACAATGATCTCAGCGCGGCGTGGGCCGATGCCGGGTACGGCCTCGCGCTCGGGGAGCGACATTTTGGCCAGCTTGCCGGCGAGTTTGCGCACGGCGCGCGCGGGGACCATTCCGGCCAGGATGGCGGCGCGATCTTCGACGCGGTCAGAACCGGATTTTGCGCCGGATCGGGCGACGAGCTTGGCTGACTTTTTTGCGCCGGGCTTGCCGTTTTTTGCTCCCTGAGCGTAGGCAGCGGAAAGCGCGGCAGCCGTGCCGGAGGTAGCGATGACCAGCGGCGAGCGACCGGGCTGAATCTTGCGATGAGCGCGGCGAAGCTCGCGCGCGATCAACTGCCGCATGCGCGTGAGGCCGTCGCGCGGAGCGGGATCGTCGGAGAGGAACTGCTCAGTAAGCCGCACCGCGCCGAGCGGAAGGCTGACGGTCTCCCTGATGCGCTTGTGCTCAGAGAACGTGACCTCGCAACTGCCGCCGCCGAGGTCGAGCAACAGCACGCGGCCGCCGGCTCCCGGCTCAGCGC
>CAZANC010000102.1:0-10946 GCA_964486495.1 uncultured Occallatibacter sp. | reverse complement strand
GACCTTGAATTTCTGGATGTAATTCATTTTGAATCTCCGTTTCTACTTCATTGCTCCCAATTCCGTGAAGCTGCCGTCTGAAACGCAAAGCGGATTCTGCATGAGGAGCGTCCGCTGAAACGCGGCAGCCGGCTCGACCGCAACAGAAGAAATGCTAACAGGCCAGGAGGGAGGGCGGGATTTTGGCTCCGGCAGGGATTATTGAGCAATACATAACATGCGTGTAAACAGAACTAGAATATAGTCAAGTGGCGGATGCTCACCGCGCTCGCGCCGCCGGTCGATCCGCAACCGCTGCGACGCCGACAGTCAGAACGCAAGCAAGAGGAGATCAATGATGGAAAAAATGTTACCGCCAGACTTGTTGCGGAAAATGGATGCCTACTGGAGAGCCTCGAACTATCTTTCCGTGGGCCAGATTTACCTTTACGACAATCCGCTGCTCAAGCGCCCGCTCGAGATCGAAGATATCAAGCACATGCTCCTCGGGCATTGGGGAACGACCCCGGGGCAAAACTTTATCTACACGCACTTGAACCGGGCAATCAAGAAATACGATCTCGACATGATTTATGTTTCCGGCCCAGGGCACGGAGGACCGGCGGTGGTCAGCCACACCTACTTAGAGGGTACTTACAGCGAAATATATCCGAATATAAGTCAGGATGAAGAGGGGTTACGGAAGCTATTCATCCAGTTTTCATTTCCAGGAGGCATTCCCAGTCACGCATCACCCGAGACTCCGGGATCGATCCACGAGGGCGGGGAGTTGGGTTATTCACTCAGCCATTCCTTCGGAGCCGTGATGGACAACCCCGACTTGATCGTGGCATGCGTGGTGGGCGACGGGGAAGCGGAGACGGGGCCGCTTGCCACCGCGTGGCACTCGAACAAATTCATCGATGCGGCAACCGACGGCGCGGTGCTGCCCATTCTGCATCTCAACGGATACAAGATCTCCAATCCCACCGTGCTGGCGCGCATCACGCATGAAGAGCTGGAGCAACTCCTGCTCGGCTATGGTTGGACGCCTTATTTCGTTGAAGGGCACGAACCGGATCTGATGCACGAGGCCATGGCGGCGACGCTCGACCGCGCGGTGGAAGAGATCAAGAGGATTCAGCAAGACGCCCGCGTTCATGGGAAGATAGCTCGTCCGCGCTGGCCGATGATCGTTCTCAACTCTCCCAAGGGCTGGACGGGGCCAAAGTTCGTCGATGGTCTGCAAGTGGAAGGCACGTTCCGATCGCACCAGGTGCCGATCTCCGATCCCCGGACAAACCCAAAGCACCTGAAGCAACTGGAGGAATGGCTGAAGAGCTACCGGGCGGAGGAACTCTTCGACGAAAAAGGTCATCTACTGCCCGAACTGGCCGAGCTTGCGCCGGTGGGGAGCCGTCGAATGGGCGCCAATCCGCACGCCAACGGCGGCATTCTTCTGCGCGACTTGAGGATGCCCGATTTTCGGGACTACGCCGCAAGCGTGCCTGCGCCGGGAGCGCCGGGCATCGGAGACACGCGCGTGCTGGCGCCATTCTTGCGCGACGTGGAAAAGCTAAACGATGACAAGCGGAATTTCAGGATCTTCGGCCCGGACGAAACCATCTCTAACGGCTTGACCGCAGTGTTTGAAGTGACCAAACGGCAGTGGGATGCCGCGACCGTAGCCAACGACGAGTTTCTCGCTCCCCAGGGGCGCGTGATGGAGATGCTCAGCGAACACCAATGCGAAGGCTGGCTCGAAGGCTACTTGCTCACCGGACGGCACGGGTTATTCAACTGCTATGAGGCTTTCATTCACATCGTCGATTCGATGTTCAACCAGCACGCCAAATGGTTGAAAGTCACAAACGGCTTGCCATGGAGACGGAAGATCTCATCGCTCAACTACCTGCTGGCGTCGCACGTGTGGCGGCAGGACCACAACGGCTTCACGCACCAGGACCCGGGATTCATCGACCACGTGGTGAATAAGAAGGCCGAGGTTGTGCGCGTGTATCTTCCGCCCGACGCCAACTGCCTTCTTTCAGTGATGGATCATTGCCTCCGCAGCCGCCAATACGTCAACGTGGTGGTTGCGGGCAAGCATCCCGCGCCGCAGTGGCTGACGATGGACGCGGCCATCAAGCACTGCACGGAAGGCATCGGCATCTGGCAATGGGCGAGCAACGACCAGGGCGGCGCGCCGGACGCGGTGATGGCGTGCTGCGGCGACGTGCCGACGCTGGAGACGCTGGCCGCAGTGTCCATTCTGCGCGAACATTTGCCGGAATTGAAACTGCGGGTGGTGAATGTCGTCGATCTGATGAAGCTGCAGCCGCAATCGGAGCATCCGCACGGTCTCAGCGACGCGGACTTCGACACGCTCTTCACCAGGGACAAACCGGTCATCTTCGCCTTCCACGCCTATCCATGGCTGATCCATCGCCTCACTTACCGCCGCACCAACCATGACAACATTCATGTCCGCGGCTACAAGGAGGAGGGAACCATCACCACGCCGTTTGACATGACGGTGATGAACGAACTCGACCGGTTCCACCTGGCTATGGACACCATCGACCGCATCCCGCGCATTTGGGAGAAGGGCGCGTACCTGAAACAGACACTTAAGGACAAACTGGTCGAACACGGACAATACATCAGAAAAGAGGGAAGGGACCTGCCGGAGATTCGGGATTGGAAATGGAAGGGCTAGAAAGCTTCGCCAAAACCGAGGCGAAAGTGCGCAGCGCCGGATTCGACTGTCAATCGGCGATGAACCTGCCGCGGTGATTCCGAGCCACGGCACAAGCGCGCCTTGATTTCGAGGCTTAATGCGCGGCGGCTTGGATTTGCGCGGCAACGAAGTCGTGGACAAACATCAGGCTGGTGGGAGACTCGACGATTGCCGCGTTGGTTTGTCCTGCTGCATGAATGATAAGCAAGGGGCGCGGATCCCATTCGCCTCCTTGAGAAACGCGCTCGTCCTCTTCGCTCCATCCGGGAGTTGTGCGCCATATTCTGGTGCGCCAGGAGTGATCTCCCTGGATGATCAGGGTCGTTTCCGGCCAGCGCGGCTGCGCCTCAAGGACGTCGAGTATCTGCCCGAGGAAGCGATCGGAATAATCCAGCGAATCGAGATAGGATCCTCCCACGCCGTAGTTATGTGAGTGGCGATCCCAAAAAGCAGGCGGATGGGGTACGGGCAGGTGCAGGTAGATGATATCGGCCTGGCTATTGGCGAGCGCGGTGAGAGCGTGCTGGCTCATCTCCTTCACGGTCGCCACGTGGCTTAGAGATTCCCAGTGGGCAACATCGGCTATGGCCACGCGAGGCGCAACTAGTTGTTCGGCCGCGATGCGCAGGGGGAACCAGACGTCATCAGCGAAACTGGCATTGATTGACGGAGGGGCGCCGTCTTCAGTGTCGTCGTTGCTCCAATAGCACTCGGTGGCCGTGCCCACAAAGATCGGGCAGTAAGCCAGGTACCAACCGATGATCGAAGTCGAGAAACCGCGCTGCCTGGCCATGCCGAACAACGATGCGGCCGAGTCAAAAGGTTCCCAATGAGGATCGTCAGCGGTGCGAATGATGAATTGATTTTTTGCGCTAAAGGTAGAGCTTGTTACGACGCGGCCCAGGAGCAAACTCGGCACAACCAGGTTGGTGTGGTAGCCAATCGGCGTGACATTGCTGTAGATCGTACTTTGCAGGCGCAGCCGTTCGAAGTTTGGAAGATCGAGTGAGGGATCGCGAGCTTCGAATACCGGCTTATACGCCAACTCGTCGAAGATTATCCAAACCAGGCGCGGTTTGGCGGCGGGCTGGGCGGGGATGGGGCCTGCAAATGCCTGAATGCCGGGACGCCAGAAGGCGGCGCTTACGAGTTGAGCGGTCATGACGACCGCAAACACTACGGCGCCGGTGAGCACGGCGCTACTAAGGCCATAGAGTTTTGACGCAATGTTGGGTGCGCGGAAAATCAGAAACGCGAGAAGAACGATCCAAGCGACAGCGACGATCGCAACGCCGGTGTACGGAACTCGAAACGGAAAAATTCTGAGATTACAGACAAGCAGGTAGATGGGAAGGAAGGCGAGGACGAACCACCGGATTCGCGGCCAAACCTTCAGGCCGCGGAGAACCGCCAGCAAGCCCGCGAAAACCAGGCCCACAATCGCAAGATCGACAAGCTGCGCCAGAACCAGGCTGGTGAGCGGCCAGGGAATGCGCATGCGCTCATCGCCCAGCGTAGAAGTAAGGTCAACATAGCCCGGCAAAAGGAGAATGGCGGCAAATCCCCACGCCTGGGCAAACCGTTTGATCATGCCGTGCTTCTCCCCTGGCGCTGAATTTCAGCGATGCCGGCTGTGCTGATCGCGAGTCAAATCCTATCGAAGAGCAGGAGAACCCGCCCGTTGCCCAGCCTAGCACGATCGACGACGGCAAAGTGCGGCGCAAATGCGCGGGTCAGGTCGTCCTCGGTCAAGTGACCGTAGAGATGGTCGCGACCGCGCAGCCACTCCTGAAACATGGGGTCGGAAGGGGGGACCCACTCCAGCAGCAGCCAGCGCCGCGTCAGGCCGGCGCAAAGACCGGCGATGTGCGCAAGCGGCAACTGATCGCGAAGGATAAGGTGATGGATGACCGCGAGCATGAGAACCAGGTCGAATCCGCCGGTGAGGCGGTCGAGCAGAGAAAAGTGTTCGCGATTGCACCATCCTGCCGCGGGCGTGGGACGAGCAATGTTTGAGACCAGAACCGTGATCGGTTTGTTCTGCTTAGCTGCGGTTCGCCACAACTCCTCAAGAGCGGCGGAGTCGCTGTCGAGGGCTACGACTTTGGCTCCGGCGTCAGCAGCCAGCAGCGAATAGGTCCCCGTATTAGCGCCAATATCAAGGACGTGTTCGGGTCGACATCGCGCGAGCATGCTCTTGACGAATTGCTGCTTTTCTTCAACATCGGCAGGCTGATAGTGGTGGGCGGATTGTTCGTATCGGCTCCATTGGCTGTGGCTCCGCTGGCCGGCTGCATGGCGAATCTGCCTGCCGAGGCGCGCAATACGCTTTTTGAGGAGGTGTGTCGCGAGTGATGGATCCTTCGTTGATGGGGTCTGCCTCGAGCCGGCACGCCCTGGGCCCGGCCGCTCGAAAAGTGTGGCCAAGGTGACTACATCGAGCAGATATGGGTTCAGCCGGCGCCATCGGGGCAAGGCTTCATAGATTTGGCGCGGCTCATAGCCGTCGCGCTCAAAGAGAGTTGCGCGGAGCGGCCAGTTCAAATGCCTGGCGGCTACAAGCGGTAGAAGGAATGTGCGCACGAATTGGCCGTAGGCCAGCCAAACGGTCGAGTGCGGATCGCGGCGCTCGAAGGATAAAACATCCACGAGGATGGGTTGCGGACCTCGAAAAAGAACGTTGAGCGGCGTCGCGTCCTTCAGAGTCCAACCGGCGTCGATAGCCTCGCTGGCAATGCGCAGCGTAAGCTCGGCAGCGGCGCGCCACTGAGCGATGGTCCACTCCCATGGGTAACTGATGGGATCGATGCGTGGATGTTCGAGCCACAACTCGCCGGATGCGATCGACGAATGGGAGCCGGGTTCGGCGATCAGGCTGGGAATCAGATCACCATTTTGCTCGAGAGCCTTACACAATGGAGAAGCGAGAAACGCTCGCGTTTCTTCCGCCGCAGAGGGGCGAATCCGCCGCAAGGCGCAGCCAGCGACGAGCCGGAGTTCCCCGGCTGGATCGCGGAAGGTCAATTCCAATTCTTTGTCTCGGGAGGGGCTAGCCGAATTCTGGCGAGAAAAGTCCGGGGTCCCATTCACGGATTTGGCGAGTCCTCGCCATCCGTGACCACGGAATGCTCTACCGGTCCTGGACGGGGCGCTTCGTCTGAGCGGAAGAGCGAATAGATCTTCCGGCGCAAATACCAGCCAGTGGCCACCAGCGCAGATCCAGCTGCCTGAACCGCAAGCAGGCCCGTGCCTGGATCGGCGTAGGCGAATGCAGGGCGCTCGAATACTAATGCCGCGCCTACAAGAATCAAGACAACCGGAAAGACGTGAAGCAGTTTCATGGGTCTCACGGGCAACTCCAGAATCCGATGGAAGTCTCGGCCGGAGGCCAAAGGAACTTGGATCCGGAACTGAACGCGAACAACCATCCAATAACAGGTAGACGGCATTCAGGCCGTCGCAGTTTACAGAATCGCCTGGATAGCACCCCGAAAGAAATGTAACTTTCGGATCAAGGTATCTCCGAAAGAAATACGACTCTCGAATCAGGGCAATTTCAAGTCCCCGCGCCTGTAAAACCCACCCTTTGGTTCAGGTCACGCACAAAATCTGCGAGCCTTCGCTGGCAGGGCCTTCTCCTGCGATCTGAGTCCTAAGGATGGATCGCGCTGAACACACGCAACCGATCGACGCAACCACCCTTACTTCTAGATGCAGGAATCCCAATTTGGGTTGCCTTCATTCGACGGCTAAACTTGCGCCGAAGGAGCGGCAGAGTCCCCCTTGGACTTGGGCACTTCCTTGCGCCCCGGGGCGAGGATGGCGTGGAGGATGGTGCCCTCCATGCGCGGCATGAATTCAACCACGCCAGCGACGCCGATGTCCTGGATCAGGCGGTTAATGATCTTATATCCAAGCTCGCGATGGGCCATCTGGCGGCCACGGAAGCGAAGACTCGCTTTCACCTTATCGCCCTCAGTGAGGAAGCGGACGGCCTGATTCTTCTTGGTCTGGTAGTCGTGCTCGTCGACGGTGACGGAGAACTTGACTTCCTTGACGGTGATGACCTTCTGGCGCTTGCGCGCGGCGCGCTCGCTTTTTTCCTTCTCGTAGAGAAAACGTCCGTAGTCCTGGATTCGGCAAACGGGCGGGACGGCGGTGGGCGAAACTTCGACCAGGTCAAGGCCGCGTTCGCGGGCAATGCGGAGAGCCTCGAAGGGCTGGAGGATGCCAAGTTGTTCGCCGTTTTCGTCGATGACGCGGACTTCGCGCGCACGAATTCTGTCATTGATGCGGATAAAGGACTTGGCAGCGCGTTTATCGAATGCGATGGTGCTCCTCCGAAAGCGTGCCGAGCGGGCCGGGGCAGGGCGCCCCATGGGCTGCCGCAAAGCGAACGCAAACTGAGTATAGCATTGGCTTGGCTTCTCTGATGAAAGAGGTTAGTGGTCTTGAAGGGCGATCAGTTGGCCGTCGAAACCCAGAGCAGTAATGCGGACCTGAAGGAGTTGATTCGATGGGAACTGGCCGCCGAGGTTGATGGGAAGGAAGTTCTCTGTGAGGGCGGGGGTGGTGCCTTGGGAGGCGAGCGAGGGGGGTGTATGGAGCGTGATAGCGTCGAGCTTGCGGCCGATGAAGCGGCTGCGATGTTCGCGCGTCTTCTCGGCGGCGAGGGTGCGGAGCGCGGCCATGCGTTCTTCAACGGCTGCTGGCGGTACCGGCGATGCGGCATGAAGCGCCCAGCCGGGTGTGCCAGGCCGTGGAGAAAAGGGAAACAAGTGAAGATAGCCGAAAGGCAGCATTCGCACGAAAGACAGCGTCTCCTCAAACTCGCGATCGGTCTCGCCGGGGAAGCCGGCCATGACATCTGCGCCGAGGGTGAGATCGGGGCCGTCGGCATCGAGGAGCGCGGAGACTTTTTCCGCATAGTGCCAGGGCCGGTAACGGCGGTGCATGCGGCGCAGCACTGCGTCCGAGCCAGACTGCAGAGGAAGGTGGGCGTGGCGAGCGAGACGGCCACCCGATTCGCGCGCGCCTCCGAATTCGCGCAGGAGCCCGATCAGCTCGTCGTTCCAGTCCATAGGCTCGATGGAGCTGAGGCGCAGGCGAGGTAGGGCGGTTCGCGTGAGGATGGCGCGGATCAAGTCTGACAGCGACTCTCGTCTGGGGCCTGCAAGCGGCTCTCGTCCGAGGCCGGAAGAAAAATCGTGACCCCAGCGGCCGAGGTTGATTCCCGAAAGCACCAGTTCCTTGCCGCCGGCAGCGACGAATTCCTCAACTCGGCGAAGGACCGCTGCGTGGGGCAGGCTTCTCGACGGGCCGCGCGTCGTTGGAATGACGCAAAAAGTGCAGCGATTGCCGCACCCTTCCTGAATCTTCAGGTTCGGCCGAGTCTGTACGCCCGGCGCGAGCTGCGCTTCCTCAAGAAACGAGTGGGCGAAACGGTCGTCAGCCCAAATGGGGGCAGCTTGCAGTGCGCTCGCCGAGAGGAGCGAGGCAACGGGGACAATAGTGGGCGGGAAGGTTGAGCGTTCGCTTGCACCTTGCGCCAAATGGAGGGCAATCTCTGGCGCAAACGCCTTGTGGCTATTGCCGACGATTGCGGCCACACCGGGCATGGCCGCGAGTTCCTGCGGCGCGCGCTGCGCGTAGCAGCCGGTCACGACAATTCTGGCCGCGGGATTGCGGCGATGCGTGCGGCGGATGAAGGTGCGAGCCGCGCGATCGGCTTCGGCCGTCACACTGCAGGTATTCACCACCACAACGTCGGCGGCGAACGGCTGGCGTTCGGCAAATGCACGCAGGTGGCCGGCGATCGCCTCGCCGTCAGCGCGCGCCGCCCTGCAACCGAAGTGCTTAATGAGAAAGCCGGGCATCTGTTTCAGTGTAGAGCCCCGCTTAGAGCCCCGTCTCGAGCCTCGCCGCTTAGGGGATCGATCCTGTTTGCCTCTTTCGAGAGCGAGCTCGCCTTGAGCCGCAGTAAAGCGATTCTCCGGTATACTGCAGGAGAACAATTCTTCCGCGCATTCGTTCGGCCTTATGTCGTACTCCTCGACTGCCTTTGTTCCGGTTTCTGTCGGGCCTGCCGAGCGGGGCCGGACGCGGCGTCTTGCCGGGTACGTTTACTTCACATTTGTCTGCTACGTTTCCATCGGCTTGCCGCTGGCGGTCCTGCCGCCGTTCGTGCATCTGCGCATGGGCTACAGCGCGGTGCTGGCGGGGCTGGCCATCAGCGTCCAGTACATTGCCACGCTGCTAAGCCGTCCTTGGGCGGGGCGCATCTCCGACCACATGGGAGCCAAGGTCTCGGTGCTGTGGGGCATGGCAGGCTGCACCGTGAGCGGCGCGCTGCTGGTGGGCGCAGCGGCGTTGCACCAGGTGCACTGGCTGAGTTTTTCCGTTTTGATCCTGAGCCGGCTGGCGCTGGGAGTGGGCGAGAGCCTGGGCTCGACCGGAGCAACGCTGTGGGGCATTACCAGCGCGGGCCATGAGCACACGGCGAAGGTGATCGGGCTGAACGGGATCAGCACGTATGGCGGAATGGCTCTGGCCGCGCCGCTCGGCGTGATTCTGGATCAGCAGTGGGGCCTCAAGTCGATCGGGTTGCTGACGATCATGATTGGCGCGGTGAGCTTTGTCATTGCCTGGCGCAAGGCTCCGGTTCCGGTGGAACCGGGCGAGCACATGCCGTTCGCTCACGTTCTGGGCCGCGTGGCGCCGCACGGAATGGGGCTGGCGTTGGCCGGCGTCAGCTACAGCGTTCTGGCCACATTCGTCACGCTGTTTTATGCCAATCGGCACTGGACCGGAGCGGCGCTTTGCCTGTCCATGTTCGGCATCGCGTTCATCGCCGTGCGCCTGCTGTTCATCAAAACCATCAGCACTTACGGCGGATTTCCGGTGGCGATCGCGTCGCTCCTGGTGGTCTCGGTTGGCATGGTTCTGCTGTGGCAGGCCTCGTCGGCGTGGATGGCTCTGGCCGGAGCTGGATTCGGCGGTTTGGGTCTCTCGCTCGTCTTTCCCGCTATCGGCGTCGAAGCAGTGAAACGCGTTCCTGAGTTCAGCCGCGGAACCGCTCTCGGCGTTTACACCGCGTTCGCCGATGTGTCGTTCTTCCTCGTCGGCCCAATCGCCGGCGCCATTATCGGGTTTTATGGTTACGCCAGCGTGTTCCTGTTTGCGCTGATCAGCGTGGTGATGGCGCTGGGAATCGTGATCGTGCTGAAAGAGATGCACAGCCAGAGATCAGAGAACAGAGAACAGAGATCATAAAACCAGCTTTCAGCTTTCAACCGGTTGCGACCGCGTGAACGAGTCGGCGAGACAGATATTTGCGGAGCTTGCTGAGTTGGCAAAAAAGCGAGCCAACGCGCGAGCTCAAAATCAAGAACGACCAAAAAACGAAAACTGTGAAACTGTGAGACTGTGAAACTGTGAAACTGTGGACGCAAGCTGCTGATTCTAAAGGCTCCACAGTTTCACAGTTTCACAAAACGGCATGGGGGGGTGGGGTCTCAAAAAAGGGTGGGGGTGGGTGCGGAGGCATGGGGGGGTGGGGTAAAAAGCAGTGATTAGTGGGTAGTGGTTAGTGGTTAGAAATGCACGAAATCCAGTGATTAGTGGGTAGTGGTTAGTGGTTAGAAATGCACGAAATCCAGTGATTAGTGGGTAGTGGTTAGTGGTTAGAAAGGCCGGAAATCCAGTGGTCAGTGAACAGTGGTCGGGGATCAGAAAAGCAGGGAGTAGCCAATAGCCAGTAGTGAATAGCCAGTAGTCAGTTGCCATTAGCCCGGGGGCCAGTAGCCAATAGCCAGTAGGCAGCGAAGGGGCGATTCTGGTCTGGTCCTCGATCGATCTATGCCTGGCAATCATGGGACCATTATGCGCCTAACGGTGTTAATTATCGGCAAAGGGAAGATGCGGAGAATCAGGGGCTTAGAGATTTTATGGCTTGACTCGGGACGGGCTCCGGGACCGGGCGCGTTTTCGGCAATGTCCTCGGATGAGGATGGGGCTGATTGCCGGACCGGCGTTTGAACTAAGCCGTTGGCGCGGCGGATGCTGCGGCAGTGGTGGTCCTCGAGGCTTTTGGGCCGTTTAAGGTTTGGGACACAAGGAGGTTCCTGTGACCCATCTTAGGCAGAAGATGAGCTCCATGGTCGCAAGTGCTGACAGAACACGGTCGCCTATGATGCGTCGGTAGGAAGACTTTGTGAGCGCATTTCCA
>CAZANC010000101.1:0-10961 GCA_964486495.1 uncultured Occallatibacter sp. | reverse complement strand
TGAGCAAGGTGATCTCGCCGCGAATGCGGTCGCGGGCGGCGAGTTCGCTGCGCACATCGGCGACCGTTCCGCGCAGAAACTCTTCGTGAATCTTTGTCAACTCGCGGGCCACGACGATGCGAAGCTGCGGCCCAAAAATCGATTCCAAATCGGCGAGCGTCGAGAGCAGGCGGTGCGGCGCTTCGTAGAAGATCAAGGTGCGCGGAGTCTCATGCGGTTGGGCGGCGAGCGAGGCGCTTTTGGCGAGATTGGCGATTTTGGCGAGATTTTCAAGTCTCGTCCGGCGCGCACCGGCTTTCTCCGGCAAGAAACCTAGAAACTGAAATTCATCGGCAGGCAGGCCCGAGGCGATCAACGCGCTGATGGCGGCGTTGGCGCCGGGAATGGGAAAGACAGGCACACCTGCGGCGATGGCCTCGCGAACCAGCCACGAGCCGGGATCGCTCACGCCGGGCGTTCCCGCGTCGGAGACCAGCGCGATGGCGCTCCGCGCTTTCAGGTCTTGGATTAATTCTGTGGCTCGCGACCGCTCGTTGTGCTCGTGGCAACTGACGGTTTTTTTCTCGATTTGGAAGTGATTGAGAAGTTTTTGGGTTTGGCGCGTGTCTTCGCAGGCGATGCGGTCGACGTTGCGCAGGACTTCAAGCGCACGCAGCGTGATGTCGCCGAGATTGCCGATGGGAGTGGCGACGAGGTAGAGGCCGGGAGCGAGCGGGGCGGCCTGGGCGGTGGGTGATTCCATGCTGAGAGTAAGTTTACGTCGTGCTTTCCCACCCTTGCCGCAAAGAACGCGTCAAGGATGGGGCACCCGCACTTGCGGCAAGTTGGAGGGTGAGCCGCCTGCGGTGATGCGACCGTGGTGAATTAGGGTCGCGAAGAGCAACCACAGGTCCTTCGACTTCGCCCGCTCACGCGTGCTTTGCTCAGGATGACAGGTCATTATGTAACGCGAACTTCAAGCTCGTCGTGCGGACTTCCAACTTTTCATGCGAACTTCGAGCTCAGGACCTAGACGGTCATTGTTCGTTGGCTTCCTGGCGTTCGATGCGCCGCTGCTCGGCGAGCAACGACATGGAGCTCATGAGGTTTTGTACGCTCACGATTCCCACGACGCGGCCGCTCTCAGTGATGGGAATGAGCGCGAGGCCGTGGCCCGCGGTGAGGCGGCGAATGGTGGTGCCGAGCGTGTCCTCTGGCCGCGCCACCTGGAAGGCGCGCGACATGACGGATTGCACGTAGCCGTTGCCTTCGCTGCGCAAGGCCTCGAGAATGCGTTGGCGCGAGACGATTCCCACCAGTTGCGGACCGCGCACCACGGGGAAGTCCTCCTGCAGCGAGTGCACGCAGCGATAGAGCGCGTCGGCAAGCGTGTCAGAAGGCGAGAGCGTGGCAAAGTCCGTGAGCATCACTTCGCGCATGCGCACGGTATCGACGACCGATTGAAAGAACACGCCCTGGTCCTCAACCTGCGCGCCGATCATGATGAAGAAGCCGGCGAGAATGAGCCAGGGCTCCTGCGCAAACATTCCGCCCACGATGGCAGCTCCGGCGAGCACCTGGCCCACGCCGGAAGCGGCGCGTCCCGCGGGAGCAGAGCCGTGGGTTCGTGCAAATCTGTTGCGGATGAGGCGGCCGCAATCGAGAGGATAGGCGGGGACGAAATGCAAAATGCCCAGAGAGGCCTGCATCCAGACCAGGCTGCGCAGCAGATGAGCGGAGCTGATGTAGGGATGATCGAAGAGCCGCACGTCGCCGCTCGAGCCGAGAATGATTCCGGCTGTGGTGAGTGCTGCGCCGAGATTGGCGAGAGGACCGGCGAGCGCGAGAACAAACTGTCCGCTGCCGTGGTTGGCGGATTCCTGGCTCTCGGGATTGGCGTAGGCAAACAGGCCGCCGATGGGCAAAAGCAAGACAGCGCGAAGGCGAAGGCCCAGCCAGGCCGCCGCAATGAGGCGCGCAGTTTCGCGCACGGCCACGGCCGCTGCCAGAAGAAGAAAGAGGGCTAGAGCGCGCGGCCATCCGTCTCCACCGCTGATGGCGAACAGCACCAGCACAAGCAGAGGGAAGAAGATGTGGACGCGCATCTCCACACCGAACCATCGGCCCAGCGGGATTGACCAGCCACGCATACACCGATTGTAGAGCGAAGGGCGGAAAGGTGGGGAGTAAAGGGAGTGAAAGAGTGGAAGAGTGAAGCGGGGAACGGGTCTGGTTCCGTTATGCTGGTTGGCGATGCGCATCATTGCCGGAACGTTTCGCTCGCGCACGCTTGCGGCCCCGGCTGGGTTGAGTACCCGGCCCACGAGCGACCGCCTGCGCGAGACGCTCTTCAACGTGCTCGCTCCGCGCATTGAGGGTGCGGCGTTTCTCGATTTGTACGCCGGGTCGGGCGCGGTGGGGTTGGAGGCGATCAGCCGCGGTGCTTCGCGGGTGTCGTTCGTCGAACGCGCGCCGGCGGCACTGAAGGTGCTCAACGGAAATCTGGAGCGGCTTGGAATCGGCACTGGAGTTCGTGTTCACGCGAAGAGCGTGAGTGCGTTTCTGCGCGGAGTCGCCGGACCCAATCCAAAGCTAGGAGAAAGTCCAAAACCGAAACAGAATCCAAGACCGGAAGAAAATCCAAAACCAGAACGCTACGAAGTAGTGTTTCTCGATCCTCCGTATGACGCGGCCGAGGAGTATGCGATCACGCTGGGACTGCTGGGCGGGACGGCTGCCGGGATTCTGGCACATGGAGCGGTCGTCATCGCCGAACACCGGCGCAAACAGGCGCTCGACGAGCGGTACGGCAACCTGGCACGGACCCGCCTGCTCGAACAAGGCGATGCGGCGATCAGCTTTTATGCGGTTTCGTCCAACGCTTCTGGCGAGCAATAAGCAAGGAACATTTGGTGGTCCGGCCCCGCGCGTTTTCCCCTGCCACGTGCAGGTGTGAGCAGGGTCACTTCCAACTCCATTGACAGCGGAGGAAAGTAGATGAAAAATGGCGTGGCGAAGGAATTCGCGCCGTTTCGCGCTGTCTAGTCATGTGGTTTAGGGAGGAAATGTGAAAAACGCGGTCAAGTTGCACGTTTTGGGAGTCTTGATTTTGCTCGGAGCTGGGTTATGGATTGCCGGCTGCAAATCGGCGCCGGATCTGACGCAGGCCCAGGCTTTGACGATGATTCAGGCCAAGTACGACCAGACTCCCGCGGAGCCGGTCAGCATTACTGTGAACACTACAGGCATGGTGCAGGGAGTGACCGCCAAGTACTGGTTCGAGACCAAGAGGTACCCCAACGGATATTGGGGCGACTTTACGGTGACGCCGGACGGCAAGAAGGTACTCAAGCTGGCCGGTGGCGGGGACGTGATTCAGTGGCGGCCCGACAACCCGACCGATCCGAAGTTTGTGGTCGTTGTCCAGACTGTGGTGACGAATCATTTGAAAGCGCGCGACGTGGGCGAGATCCAAACGGTGGGAGATACGAGGATCGCTTCGTTCACCGAAGACGTGAATCTGGACGGAGTGCCAGAGCCGCTGCAGACTATCGCGCACAACCCCGGCAACAAACTGAGCTCGCTGCGCCAGGCCACGTTTGTGCTGACCAACGGCGCCTGGACGCTGCAATCGATCGAATAAAAATCGCTTATTGGGGCGGCGCGCTGTGCGGAACTTGTGGTGCGTCGCCGCCGCGCGGAACCGTGGGCGTCTCGCCGCCGCCCATTCCGAAGACGTTCACGCTGGATGCGGTAAAGACTCCATCCTTCACAGCACCGTCGGCGCGCACGGTGTCGCCCACCTGGATATCGGCAAGGGTGATGGGATCGCGTCGCTTGCGGAAGGACGTGTTTTCATCGGCGACAACGGAGTGAGGGGCATTGTCGATCACTCCGGTGAGCGTGATCTTTGCGCCGTCGATTGCGGTCACTTTGCCCATCAGCCAGGTCTTGCCGAAGTCAGCTTCCATGGCGCGGTACTGCTGGACGACTGCGGGATCGAGCTGCGCGATCCGCGTTGCGGCTGCGGATTTGGACGTGGCATCGACACTTCCCATCACGTCGATGGCATCGCCCACTTTGATGTCTGAAGACTTGATCTGCTGGGGAGGATTGCCGCCGCCGTATCCGCGGCCGCCTCCGCCACCTGAGCCTTGGCCGCGACCCTGGCCCTGGCCGTCGCCCGCACCCGCTCCTTCGCCGGGGCCGCGCTGTCTGGCCACCTGCTTGAAGATGCGCGTGTCCGCCGTGAAGTGGACGGTGTAGACATCGCCGGCGTCGGTCTTAATGGTGTAGTGATCCGCTGCAACATCGGTGACTGTACCCATGAGGCCGCGGCCCATCATCATCATTCCCGCGCCCCCGCCCATGCCCCCGCCGCGTCCACCGCGCTGGCCATAGCCGCCTGATCCGGAGGCCGCATTCTGGCCTGCGTTCTGGCCGGACGGTGGTGCGGATCCTGAGTCTTGAGCGCCGGCTGCGACAGTGAAAGCAAAAGCGAGAACGATTGTGGATAAATTGCGGATGTTCATTAGGAGCTCCCGGGCGGCAAATCATGCGGCCTATTGAATAGACGCGCGAGGCGCGGCGGGAGACGACGATGCGATACACCCTGGCAGGGTGTGCGGCTCGCGATTTCGAGCCGGTCGCGAATTACTGGGTGCGCTGCTGCTCAGCGAGCAGTTGCTTGAAGGCCGGGTTGTCGCGCAGGCTGGCGAACTCGACGTCGTTTGCGACCTTTTTGCGCGTGGTAAAGCCCTCATCCAGCGCCATACGGAGATACTGGAGGGCGCACGCGGTTTCGCCGGCGCGAGCGCAACTGGCTGCCATGTAGTAGTTCATGGCGCCGCGCTCAGCGATGGATGAAGGATCGTCGACAGACGGTGTGCTGCGATCGGCAAAGATCTCCGGGTCGATCGCCAAAGCCTGCCGGTAGGCTTCCCAACCCTTGTTGTACCTGTGTTCCGACAACAGGTTGGTGCCGAGATTCTTGAGAATGAGCGCGGAGTGGGGGTCGATTTTCAGCGCCTTCCGGTACAGCCGATCCGCCTGGCCGTAATCCTTGAGCGAGGCATAAACCGTGCCTAGATTGTTTAGAACCTGGGGGTCGTGGGGATCGATCTGGAGCGATTGCTTGTAACAGCGCGTAGCGTCCTTCGAGTTGAACATCATCTGGTAATCGATCCCCATCTTGTTCCAGATCTCGGCAGTCATCTGGGGCGCTTTGGAATAGGCTGCAATTGCGGCCTGGTAGCGCTGGCGGGCAGTAAGAGAGTCACCTTCCTGCTCGGCGGTTGGCTGTGCTTGTGCAGGAGGCGCGGCCTGGGTGGCGGGAGTGGGCGCCGGCGGAGACTGGCTCTGTTCGCTTGCCTGGGCCGGCAGAATTCGCGGGATCGCCAGGGAGAATGCGAACAGTGCCGCGACCGGAATCCGCTGTAGGCCGATCTTAGACATACTCTCTCCTGCCATCGCGCCAGGGAGCGAGGAATCTTTGCCAACCTCTGGCAGGAATTAAAGCACTATTGCGGATCAAATGCCAGTTCACCGGGGTTACCAAATGCCAGCCCACTCAGGTTACAGGGGTTATTCATCCAAAGCGGACAATTGTCCGATCGCCAGGCGCGAATCCCGCGACCGCATCGGTCCAGCTCTTTCTGACTTTGGACGGTCATCTTCGAAACGGTCTGGGGCAAGGCAAGCGCGCGATCCAGGCAGAAAAAAAGGAGCCGCAGGCCCCCGGGGGCCGTCTAAAGGCTTTAACTTTGACAAGGAAAGGCTACACTGTCCCATACCGGAGGACGGACGATGAGCATAACCACAATTTCAGGCCCCGGCTCGGCGATTCTGAGCCGGTTCAATGAAGTGCGGCGAAGCACCCTCGCTCTCTCCGAGCCGCTTTCGGCAGAGGACATGATGGTGCAGTCGTGCCCTGAGGCCTCGCCGGCCAAATGGCATCTGGCGCACACAACCTGGTTCTTCGAGTCGTTTGTGTTGCGGGAGTTTCTGCCCGGCTACAAGGTCTTCAATGCAGACTTTTCCTGGCTCTTCAACAGTTATTACGAGAGCTTTTCGGCGTTTCCAGAAAAGCGGCTGCGGTCGTCGTTTTCGCGGCCGGGGGCCGACGAGGTCTTGCGCTATCGCGAGCACGTTGACGCGGCCATGGAGCGGCTGTTCGAACGCGAACCGGTGCCAGAGGCACTGCGCCGAATTGAGCTGGGCGCAAACCACGAAGAGCAGCACCAGGAACTGATGCTGACCGACATACTGAATGCGTTCTTCACGAATCCGCTGAAGCCGAAGTACAGAGATCAGAGATCAGAGATCAGGGATCGGAAAGACAGGGACCAAGGGACCAAGGGAACGAGGGACCAAGCAGGGCCGTTAGCCTTCAGGCAATTTGAGGGCGGGCTCAAGGAAGCGGGAAACGCCGGAGGTTTCTGCTTCGACAACGAACTGCCGCGGCATCGGGTTTGGCTGGAGCCGTTTGCGCTGGCCAACCGCCTTATAACCTGCGCCGAGTTTGCGGAGTTTATGGCCGACGGCGGCTACCGCAAGCCGGAGTTGTGGCTCTCAGCGGGATGGGATGCGGTGAAGGCGAATGGCTGGCGGGCGCCACTCTACTGGACCCAAGGAGACGGCGCCGAAAGAAACGGTTCCGAAGGAGACCGCGCCTGGACGGTGTTTACCCTCCGCGGCGAACTGTCGCTCGATGAGCTGGCAGCAACGCCAGTGAGCCAGGTAAGTTTTTATGAGGCAGACGCGTACGCGCGCTGGGCGGGCCGCCGGCTGCCCACGGAATTTGAGTGGGAGGCCGCGGCGGAGGGCCAGCCGGTCGAGGGAAATCTGCTCGATTCCGGGCGGCTGATGCCTTCCACAAATCTCGTCCAAAACGAAAGCGGTACGAAGTACCACTACTATGGGGACTGTTGGGTGTGGACGAGCAGCGCCTACCTCGGCTATCCCGGCTTCAAGCCGCTGGAAGGCGCGCTGGGCGAGTACAACGGCAAATTCATGAGCGGGCAGATGGTTTTGCGCGGCGGTTCGTCGGTGACGCCGGCGCGCCATATACGCGCAAGTTACCGCAACTTCTTCTCCCCTGAGACACGATGGCAGTTTTCCGGCATTCGACTGGCAACATAATCGCTTCGACCGCATCGAAATTGAGAGCGAATTGCGAATTAACTGAGAACACATGAGCGCAGCAGCTTCCCCTGCCCCAGTCCTCGAAATCGATCTACGCGTCGCCAACGTGGTCCGCGAGGGTCTCGGCTCGCGGCCCAAGCGGCTGCCTGCGTGGCTGTTCTACGATTCCGCAGGCTCGCGGTTCTTCGAGGCGATCACCAGGCTGCCCGAGTACTACCTGACGCGCACCGAGCGGAACATTTTTCATGGCGCTTCAGAGCAGATTCTGGAGCGGGCGAGCAATGGCCGGCAGTTGCGCATTGCGGAACTGGGCGCTGGTTCTGCGGAGAAAACGCGGCTGCTGTTGAAGGCCGCAGTGAAACGGCAGGGAACGGCGCTCTATGAGCCGGTGGATGTTTCGGCGAGCGCGCTCGAAGGCGCGAAAAGGCGGATCGAGCGCGAGATTCCGGCAGTTACCGTGGCGCCCCGCGTGATGGATTACACCGATGGCGACGATCGCAGATTTCACCTGGGTGCGATGGACGAGGATGAGATCCGCCTCGTGCTCTACATCGGATCGAGCATTGGAAATTTTGAGCCGCACCAGGCCGCGCGCCTGCTGCGCCGCGTGCGCGCCGGTCTGGAAGTTGGCGACGCCATGCTGCTCGGCGTCGATCTGGTCAAGGACGAAGCAACGCTCGTGGCGGCTTATGACGACGCGCAGGGCGTGACGGCGGCCTTCAATCGTAATGTGCTCGTGCGCCTCAATCGCGAACTGGACGCGGACTTCGATGCGGAGGCATTCGCGCACCGCGCGGTGTGGAACCCAAGTGCGTCGAGAATTGAGATGCACCTCGTGAGCCAGATCGCACATCAAGTGAGTTTTGGCGCGCTCGATTTCACCGTCGAGTTCGCCGCCGGCGAGACCATTCACACCGAGAACAGCTACAAATACCGGCCGGGGCAGGCCGAGGCGCTGTTCAAGGAAACGGGTTTCCGCGCCGAGGCAACCTGGACCGACCCACGCGGCTGGTTTGCGGTGTGCCTCGGGCGGGCAAGCTGACGCGGCTCTCCAGTTAGCAATTCCGGATTCGCCGTAAAGCTACCGGAGAACCGCAGTCGTCTCAACTCGCCGACGAATCGTCGTCAACCGTGGAAGTATCCTCGGCCGGCGCATCTTCAACGGGCATATCATCAACCGGAGCTTCCTCTGCCGGAGCGTCTTCCGTTGTATCCGTTGGCGTATCCACCGGCTCGCCGATCGGATCGCCGTATTCACCCGCTTCGCCGATGTTGTCGGCGCTCTGCTGTTCGTTTTGAGCGGCGTCGCCGTAGAGTTGCGCGTCGGCCGCATCGCCCGGAGTCGCGTTAGGGTCGTTGGCGTAGCTATCGGCGGTCTGCTGGTCCTGATCCGCGGTCTGCTGGTCTGAATTGGCCCAGCTCTCGTCCAGTTGCGCCGTCCAGGTTGCGTCAGTGTTGTCGGGGCCTCCTTCGTTGGCCACGGTCTGCGATTGCTCATAGGCCTGCTGGGAATCGGCGTATGCGGTTGAATAGTCGCCGGACTGGGCAGCCTGACCCTCTTGTTCCTCGGTCTGTTCAAGCGTTTGCTGGTCGTTCGCCAATTGGGTGGGGTCGGTCGCGCCGCTGGAATCAGGATCGGTGGTGCCCGTCGCATCAGGATCGGTAGTTGCGGTGGGGTCAGTTGTGCCTGTGCCATCGGGATCGGAGCCAGTCGCTGTCGGATCGCTGCTGGTTGGGTCGGTGGGATCGGCGCCGTCGGGCGATGTGGTTCCGTCACCTGTGTCAGGAGCACCACCGGTCGGGTCAACCACACCCTCTGCTGTCCCTGGGTCGCCGGTGGTCGGATCTGTGGGATCGGTGATGTCGGGCCCTGCCGTTCCGTCTCCGGTTTCGGGAGCATTCCCCGTCGGGTCCACCGCACCGTCAGGCCCTTGGTCACCTATGGTTGGTCCGTCCCCGGTGTCGGGAGTGGCGGCGATGGGATCGGTCCCCGGATCCCCCTGTGAGGTTGGATCTGACGATGTGGGATCTGACGAAGGTCCGCCATCAGTGCCGGGGGCATCGGCGACAGGGTCGATGACGATGACCTCTGGTTCGCCGTCCGGTGTGGCGCCCTCCTCAACCACGATCACTTCCGGTTCGCCCGTGGTTGTTCCGGTCGAGTCGGTTGGATCGATGCCTGCGGTTGGATCGACAACGGCATCGAAAACTTCCACCACGACCGGTTCGGAATCGGAAGGACTGGAGCCATCAGCAGAACCCGTGGTTCCATCGGCGGGCGCATCGGGGACTATGACTACGACTTCATTCGGATCGTCTGGCATAAATTAACCTCTCTTTTCTTTTTTGGGTCACCTGGCGTGTTTATGCGGGGCTGTAGTTACGGACGGCCCGGCGGGCGAATTTGTTTTTGCAATCGCCGGCAACGGCGCCGCGGGTGGTTTCGATTGTGCAGCAGCAGTCGCCGCGGGTGTGGCAGACGGTTTTGCCAGTGCGGAGGGGGGCACCGGCGGTGCGGGTGGTTTGGTGTTCGCGGCGGCAGGAGCCGGCGCCCCGGGAACCGTAACCGGGGAAGCCGGTTTGGGCCGCAGCGTAAAAACGTTTTGGCATTTTGGACAGCGGACATTCAGCGACGGTTTGCCGCGCAAGACGGCAAGCGGAATTCGCATTGGGGTCTGGCACTTGTTGCAAAGAACACGAATCGAATCGGTAGGCGGCGCCGCCGGAGCAGACCCGGTCGCCGGCGTTGGTGCAGGGCGGGGAGCTGTTGCCAGGGGGCGTCGAACGGCGGCTGCGGCAGCCGTCAGGCCGGATATTGGCGGCTGAGGCGGAGGCGTAAGCCGCTTGCGAATCGGCTGGATGCTCTGGCTCCAGCGCATGAGCTCAGGCTCGCGCGCCGACTGTCCGAGCAGCCGCAGGCGCCTTGTGGTGTACATCGAGGAAGTGGTCGTCATCTCGGAAAAGCGCGTCATCGAATCGTCGCTTGCGTCTTCCTGCTTCATCCATTCCTCGATGTTCACTTGCTTGAGGAGCCGGGCGGAACGGATAGACCAGGCCAGCAGCACGCGTCGCGCCAGAGATTCATCACCCATGGCAAGCAATCCGGCGCGGTCGGCGGTGATATCCGCCTGGCGCGCCCACGCCATCAGCGGCAAGTCGACCGCATCCTGAATCCATTTCGTAGGGCTGAGGCTGATGGCGTTCAACACTCCGTTGGAGAGCAGGCCGTGCGTACTGGTATCGCCGACGAGGAAACGAGATACCGTCTTCCAAAGTGCATGGCCGGCGCGGCAATGCCCCATTTCGCGCGCCAGCACGAAGAGCAGATCGTCGTTCTGAAAATTGTTGAGGATGGCGGTGCCCAGGACGATAAACGCGCTGGTGTCGGTGCCATAGGTATACGTGTTCCATTGTGAATCGCCCGAAATATAAACGTCGGGCATTTTGGGCAGGCCGAGAATGCGCGCGGCCAGAATTGCTCGAACCCAAATATCGGCGAACTGCCTCGGGCCAAGGCGAATGCCGTTAAATGTCGATTCGATCCACGGTCGGCCGACTTTGTCGGAGACTGCCTTCACGGCCGCATGAAGCGAGGAGATGCTCTGCAACTTGGTCATCGCCTGGCCGTCCTGCGCCCACAAAAAGACCGAGCGATCGAGCGTGTATCCGGGAAGCAATGGGCGAAGCCAGCTACACTCCGGGCAGATGACCGTGTCGGCGCTGAGGCCGGCACCGGTACCGCCGCAGACTTTGCACACAGGTTGCTGGTTGGCGGCGGGGGCACCTGCGGGAATTGCACCTGGAGGAAGCGGCTGAACAGTCGATCCTGGCGCTGGTTG
>CAZANC010000100.1:0-10988 GCA_964486495.1 uncultured Occallatibacter sp. | reverse complement strand
CCTATACCTTTAACAAGGCCATGAACAACGCCACCGACGGATTCCGCAGCACCGGATCCGGAGGCAGCACGAACGCTTTCTCTCAGAACCCACTTGATCCCGGCGTTGCCGAGCGCGGGCTCAGCGGCAACGACTTCCCCAATACACTTGGCATTGGATTCACTTACAACGTTCCCAAATTCGTGAAAGGCGACACACTGCTCGGTCGGTTCGCGAACGGCTTCCTGCTCAGTGGCATCTACCGCTACCGCAGCGGCCAAGTCTACACTCCGTATCAACCTATCGATCTCGATTCGAACACAGGCGACACCAGCTTCTGCGATGGGGCTTTCAACCAGGACGTAACTGGGATTGATAGCTGCCGGCTTGTGGTTTCGAACAAGAATGCGCCCATCAATTCGGTCGCCTACCTGAATTCGTACACGGGAGGTCAGAACCCTACGCCGGGGCCGACCCAGGGGGCGCCGCTTCAGGGCACGCCGGAATATGTGATCTATGGGAGTGACGGTTTCAATAACGACACCTCGGTGTATCCCACCGGCGTCTACAGCCCTGGCACGCCCGTCAATCCTGCCAACACGCACTGGATCATCAGCAACCAGGCCTACGCGCTTTCGGTGAACAATCCGTATCCAGGCTGGAGCAGAAGCTTGCTTCGCGGGCAGCCATACAGCGATTTCGACGCGACCGTCGTGAAAACCTTCCGCATCACTGAGCGCGTGAACCTGCAACTCTCCATGGCAGCCTACAACGTGCTGAACCAGCAATTCCGCGGAGTCGGCAATGCCTTCGTGGGAGCAAGCAACTTCACGAGCAATGCTGAGAACACTTCGGGCAGTGTACCCGGCTCGACTTCGGGCAATCGATTCGTGATTCTGGGAGGCAAAGTCGTCTTCTGATTGCTCGACGCGCAACCTCGCTTTCAACCAACGGCGGCGTCCCCGCGGCGCCGCCACCAAGAACTCGCTGAGAGCATGGCTGCTGCCTGACCTTGCGCTGCAGTAATTCACCATCCTGATTCCAATTAAATTTTTGTGACCAACGGCATTTTCCCCGTGACCGACCGCCAAGGAATGGATTCGTGATGGCCAGTTGGCGATGCGGGGCATCCCCGTAAACCATTCAAACTAAATAACATTCCGTCATAATGCAAGTCAAGGTCGTATCAGTAACTTCTGATCGGCCAACTCACTGGCCGTCCCCGATTCACGATCTCACAACGGAGAAAACTAATGATGCTCTTCGAAAGCAATCGTCATCGCGCATTTGCCATCTCCGCCGCGGCTTGCTGTGTGTTGCTCGCCGCATCGTCGAAATTGATTGCCGGCGCCGAGCCCGATGTTCCCTCAATCAAGGTTGTGCCTGAGCCCCGCTCCGTTGACGACCAGATCAAGCTTGCGGGCGACTATCTCGCCGGCCGCGGCGTTGCGCAGGATTTCAAGCTGGCGGCTTATTGGTATGAGAAAGCGGCGGGAGCCGGAGATCCCCTGGCGGAACTCGAGACCGGCTACTTCTATGAATCCGGAGTCGGCGTTGCAAAAGACCCAGTGCGCGCCGCGCAATGGTATCAGCTCGCAGTCTCCAGCGGATTGGTTGGCGCCAAAGTTAATCTCGCCATGGCCTACTTGTGGGGCACCGGACTTCCGAAGAACGAAAAACTGGCCCTGAAGCTCCTGAGTGAGGCCGCCGCGAACGGCAGCGGGCTGGCGGCTTGCTATCTCGGAGACTTCTATGCCTTCGGAATCGGTGTACCTGAGGATCAAGCAGCCGCCGAACGGTGGTATCGGAAGGGCGCAAGCCTGCACGATCCTAAAGCGGAATTCGATCTGGCCGCACTCCTCTTCGACGCTAAGGAACACGCTCACGACCCTCGTGCAGCAGCAGGATTGCTGCGCGAGTCCGCCGCCTCGGGCTATGTTCCCGCGATGCACGGCCTGGGACTGCTTCTGGTCCGCAATCCCGGCCTTGCAAAGTATCCAGGCGAAGCAATGGTCCTTCTCAACGACGCAGCAAACGCGGGCGATTGGAGGTCTTCGGCGTTGCTCGGAGTGCTGGCTCGGGACGGCAATGGAGTCCCATTTGACAACGGCGCCGCCTACTACCACTTCCGCGTCGCTGCTCTGCAGGGCGGAGATGAGGCCAGGAAGCTCGTTGAAATCGACCTCAGGCTCCTTTCGGCGGCGATGGGTTCCGGCCGGGCGCAGGCCATCGATTCCGAGGCTGGAAACTGGTACCGGCAGCACCATTTCGTCCTCGAATTCGTCGATAAGCAAGGACAGAATCAGGCTCGATTCCCCGCATTGGCCTTGGCTGCTCCGGCAGTCGGGGAACATGCACCTCAGTTACTGGCCTCACCGCTCGATTAATGGCGGCAGAACATAGCCGCACGGCGACTCCCCCGTGGTTCCCTTTCAGCATTGCCATGCAAGCGCGCTCTAGCGCCCTTTCCCCTGATTTTTTTGCGGAATTGCAGCGATTGAATGACGAATCGATGACAATGCAATCAGTACGATTTCTAATTCTGGGGAGGCAAGTTCGTGTCCATACCCGGGACCATCGGGGTTGATTCTTCGGCCGGGGTCAAAGCTCAAAATTCCTCTGAGCGTTCGCTCTGGACCCACCCCATTATTTTTGTCGCTGCCTTCACGTCGATCGGAATCCTGTTCGCCGCGCAGGAGTGGCTGCATCTTTTCCACTCCGGCTATCACATTAGTGCGGCCATGGTCTTCGAGTCCTGGGGGGCGCAGTATCTCATTTGGGGAATCATCTCCTGGGTCCTGTGGCGGCTATTTCGCCCCTTCATTCAACGGGCAAGCGCCGTCCAGATTTTGACCATCGTACTTCCGGTGAGTCTTGCTACCTGCTTCATCCAGGAGATGATATGGGTCATTTTCTTCCCGGGCATTCCCATCGACCGCGCTCGTATGCCCTATTGGCAATGCGTTGCGTTCAACTTCAGAGGCGACCTGGTTGAAAGCTTGGTTATCTTCTGGGGGGCTTTCTTTTTCTTTCGGGGATTCGGATATTACCAGCAGTTTCGCGAGAAGGAAACCGTCGCTGCTCAGCTTCAGGCGCAACTGGCCAACGCACAGATCGCGGCATTGCGGATGCAGTTGAATCCGCACTTCCTCTTTAACACCATGAATAGCATCTCCAGCCTGATGCGAAGCGACATTGACGCCGCCGATTCGATGCTGGAACAAATGAGCAGCCTGCTTCGTATGACACTGGAACGGCGAGACGTCCAGCTTATCCCCTTGCACGACGAAATCGAATTCATTGAAACCTACCTCGCCATGCAAGACCAGCGATACACAGGCCGAGTCATTCGCACGCTTTTGGTCGATCCCGAACTGCACGATGCATTGGTACCTGCCATGATCCTGCAACCGATTGTCGAAAATGCGTTCGTCCATGGCGTGTCGAAGCTCGACCGGGGAGGCGAGCTGACCATTGAGATTACCAGCGACGCCGGCCAGGTGTGCGCCCGGGTCACAAATAGCGGGCGTGGACTCGCGGCCGCCCGGAATGGTTCATCTGCCGGCCATGGCGTCGGTTTGACCAACGTAAAGAATCGGCTGCACCTGCATTACGGAAAGGATTGCTCATTCTCGATTGTTGAGATCGACCCATCCCATGTGCAGGTCTCCATCGCATTCCCACTGCAGCTTTCGCAAAGCGCTCTCGAAACCGTCACAAGGTTCGGTGTGTGATGATTCACGCAGTGATCGCAGATGACGAAGTCCTGGCCCGCCAGAAGCTGCGCCAGTTGCTTCGCGACGAGAACGACATCGAGATCGTCGGCGAGTCGGCTACATCGCTTGAAACCATCGAGCTGGTGCGCGCCGCCAATCCCGAGCTTCTCTTTCTCGATATTCAAATGCCCGGCATGGATGGATTCGATGTCGTCGGAGCCCTCGCCGGCCAGACGGAAGCTCCGGCCCCGCGCATCATTTTCACCACTGCTTTCGACCAATATGCGGTGCGCGCCTTTGAGGTGAATGCGGTCGACTATCTTCTAAAGCCATTTACGCGCGAGCGGCTTCACACGGCCATTCAGCGCGTTCGCGAGCAATCCGCCGTCCAGCAGCCGAACGCGAGCTCCGGTAATGGCACTGCCTCAGTCCTCAACCTGTACACCAATCGCATCGTCTTCAAGTCTCGCGGACGCATTCTCTTTCTTCCTGTCTCCGACATTCGCTGGATCGGCGCCGAGGGAAACTACGTCCGTCTTTGCACGGCGATGGAAACACACCTTCTGCGCGAGACCATGGCTCATCTTCAGGATCGGCTTGACCCTCGGGGGTTCCTGCGCGTTCATCGTTCTTTCATCGTGAACCTGAAGTATGTGAAGGAAGTCCGCCGGGAAACGAATGGCGACTCCGTGGTCATCCTCGACAATGGCCAGAAAGTCGCAATGGGCCGAAGCTACCGGACGTTACTCGGCGATCGGCTCCAACGGTCCTGAATCTCCCGTTTCTTGGAGAGCGCGACCGGTTTCTATGGATTGTTCACTGACTGGATTTGCATTCCAGCGTTAGACCCAGGCTTCTCGTCACGACCCCAAGGCGGTCCAACCCTCGATCCCGGGATCGGAAGGTGTGGCCGGCGAATCTCCCGAGCGCAAAAGGTACGAGGGGCGTTCTTGTCCGTAAGAACGTGTATGAACATGGGTCTCCTCCCGGCTAAATGCGGTTGGTCCCTGTGGCGCGGTGTCTATCACTTTGGCGGATCAAAGGGCAATTTGGACTGCGGCGTGCACATTCCCGAGCAGTGAGGTCATCGTCGTGATAGAGATATTGGAGGCTTCCCCAGAGCAGCCGGCGCAGCGGCCTCATTCCTGTGTCCCCCCAATGTCACATTCCGACTGGGCCATTGTCCTTTCGATTAGCGTCGATGCGGATGCGCGTCGCATCTCGCAAGCCTTAACTGAGCCTGAATATCTTGAGGCGTGGATCTCCATGCCCGATCAGGCGGAAGGCTCGTCGATCATAGCCTCGAAAAGAGCAGACGGCTACGGGCTCGATCACTGGCGCGCCGGCCGTGTCGTCGCGAGCATCATCGGCTCATTTCTCTCTTGCCACCAGCGCAAGATGCGCCTGCGGTGGCGCAAGGAATGCAGTCCGAGTTTTGCCGAGAGCATGGTTGATTTCCGCATTCGGGGCAACTTTGCCAGCAGCGTTCTCGAACTCCGCCAAACCGCGTTCATCTCCGCAGACGACTACCTCTGGCATCAAACACTTTGGCAGCGTTCGCTCGAGACCCTGGCCCTTATTTTGCGGGCAAAGTGATTCCGGCAACACGGGGTCGCGGGGCTCAATCACCCAACCCGGGCAAGGATTCGCGCTGGACGGCAAGAAACGTCCGAAAGTTTGTATCAGGTCAGGGCGCGGCGATTGTGGGAGCAGGAATCATGCCCTTCACGTTGTAGCCGATGGGTACAATCCGATAGCGATAGATCATCCCATGTTCACCCACGACGTAACCGCGATCGCGCGCAGGCAAGCTGGATGAGTACACATCGGCCGGGAATCGAATCTCGGCCGTGTTCCAACGCTTACCGCCGTCGGAGGTAAAGGTAATTTTGTCGCCGCGAGCCACCCACCCCACCGCACTATCCGCGAATCGGATGGGGCCATTGAGCGTGCTCGCGCTTGTGCCGTGCCATGTCTGGGCCCCGTCGGAGGTCGCGAAGATGTGATCGTATGTCCGTAACAACCCGTTGTTGGCGTCCATGAAGAAGACGCCGTCCCGATCTCCGGCGGCGGCGTTCTGCAAAAAACGGTCGACCGTCCAGGTCAACCCACCGTCTTCGGTCTTGGCAATCGCGGAGGATTGATCGGGAAGCTTGACCGTGGTGGCATACCCGATTTGGGATGTGGGGAAATAGACGCTTTGGAAACTGCACTGGACGTCCTGAGCCAGACCGTTCACTTGTATATGAGTACGGCAAGCGTACACCGGCTGCCAGGAGCTTCCGCCGTCAGTGCTGCGATAGATTTTGTCGCCATGAATATAGACGCCGATATTCGGGCTCGTGAATACGAACCCCTCGGCTGGAGGAAAGGTAGAGACGGTCTCCCAGTTCTTCCCATCCGTAGTCCTGAGCAGGTTACCGTCTCCTCCCCACTGCGTGGCCCATCCATGCGTGGCGTCGAGAAAATAGACCTGCTCAAAAGCAGGCGTGGCGGAGTGGGGATCGCCGAGTTGAACTTCCCAGTGCTGGCCGCCGTCGATGGTGTGGAGAAGGACGCCGCCGTCACCGGCATCGGAGTGCGTGAGTCCCACAACCCACCCGACATCCGCGCTCACGAAGAACACGTCGCGGAGTTCAGAGTCCTGCGGATAGTTGACCGGCTCAAAGATGGCCTTGAACTTCGGTTGCGCGGAGTCGGGCTTCGTCTGTGCCTGGGCCGCAGCCGAATTTGGGACGAAGAGACTCAACGCTGCAAGCGTGATCCATCGGGTCATGAACTCCTCCTCTTTGAAATCTGCATGTGCGGGGACCGATTCCAGAATCTGGGTCAGACCACTATATCCCGTTTGTCCACATGGAGACTGTAGAAATGCGCGATTCCCAAGATTGCCTCGTTGAGCAGTCATGGTTGCCGGGCGGATCCAGCTGGCAGCATTCCGCTGTATTGGGTGGCAGCATAACACTGTATTCAGCACAGGGCAGGCTTAGGGAGCAAGGATCCCCTCCGGCGACTCTCAGACGGCGTAAGATGGGTCGAAAGTGATGCCGCCCGCTCGGAATGCCGATAATATCGATGGTTCCGGCGTGTCATGTGGCAGCTGACCGGGAGCAGGGGGGGCTCGGCGCTTTGAAGTTTAGTAACTTATTTATCGCCAGTAAGTTCGCGGCGCAGCGGGCCAGGAGCAAGGACGCCGCGGGCCCTCCCGGCAAGAAAGAGGCGAGAGATTGTCTATTGCCCGGCTGCCTTTGCCGCCTGGGGTTTGCCGGCCTGCTTTTGGCTCCGTGCTTGTTTTTCCCTGGCTGGATCTTGCCCGCGTGGGCAGCATCCCCGGGCAGGTCGCAAGTCAGGCCGCCCACCCTCCGCGCAGGAAAGGTGACACGCGGTGGAGCAGCCGATGCCGACATCCCCATTGGGACGACCTCTCTGCCGGTATTGACGACCGCCAAAGCCGTTCACAGTCTGACTCATTCGCAAGCCCAGCTGCACTATCCCGTGCACCTGCGGGCCGTTTGCGTTGTATGCTTTGCGGGTTGGCACGGCTTTTGGGTCAATGACGGAGTGACGGGCGTCTATGTGGAGACAAAGAATCATGTTCCACTTACCAACGCAATTCACCCTGGAATCGTGCTCGATATAGGCGGCGTCACAGGTCCGGGTGAGTATAAGCCCGTTGTCGATCAGGCGATCTTGCACATTGTGGGGGAACGGCCGCTGCCGCCCGCATGGGACGTCAGCCTGGACAGGCTATCGACCGGCGAGTATGACGGACAGTGGATTGCATTCGAAGGCACAGTGCGGTCGGTGACTCCTCGCGACGGGCAGCTTTCGATGATCGTGACGTCGGGCCGCTGGCAGATCAACACGGTGACTGTGCCGGCTCCCCCGGAAAGGTACGAACGCCTCATCGGCGCGCGGGTCCGAATAAGCGCGACCGGGGGCGCGCTCCTCAATAAGCGGCGACAGGCGGTCTTTCTGGCTGTGTATGCGCCCAGCATCGACAGCATACAAGTTCTCAGTCCCGCGCCCGCCGATCCTTTTTCCCTTCCATTGACGTCCATCACACGATTGGTTGACTTTGCGCCCGGGACCCATGCAGACGATCTGATTCGAATCCGCGGCGTAGTTACCGGTCGCTGGGGCCGCAGCGTCTTCATCCGCGATGACGCCGAGGGCGCCAGCGTTACAACCCTGGAACCAACGTCGCTCGAGCCGGGCGACCTGGTGGATGCGGTTGGATACCGTTCATTGGACGCCTCATCAACCACCCTGGACGATGCGATCATCAAGCGGCTGGGAACAGCGCCGGTGCCTGAGCCGAAACTTGTGACGGCTCAAGAAGCCTCCTCCGGCGATTTTGTCGACGAACCGGTGCGCATCAGCGGCCGATTGATCGAGGTACAGCATGAAGCTGACCGAGACACATTCCTGGTCGCGGACGGGAATAGCGTCTTCTCGGCCATACTTCCGGACGAAGACAAGCAGCAGGGGCTAACCGGTTTGAGCAATGCCCGTGAGATTCAAATCACCGGCGTTTGCCTCATCGCTGAGAACAAGTCTGCTCGCGACTTCTGGGACCCCAAGGCTTTTCACATCCTGCTGCGCTCGCCGGCCGATGTAGTGGTCATCAGCCGTGCTTCCTGGTGGACAACGGGGCATACGCTTCTGCTGTTGACCTTTCTGCTGGCGGGAACCATGGCAGTGCTGGTCTGGGTGGCGGCGCTGAGAAGGCGCGTCGCACAGCAGACCAATCTCCTGCGCGAAAGCGAAGAACGATTCCGCCACATGGCTTTGCACGATGCATTGACCGGATTGGCCACTCGTCTCTTGCTCCAGGACCGGCTGGATGTGGCGCTGGCGAGCGCCAGGAGACATGGCACAAGGTTGGCGGTGCTGATGGTGGACCTGGACGGGTTCAAGGGGATCAACGACACCCATGGCCACCCGGCGGGAGACGAGGTTCTGCGAGTCACGGCAAGCCGTCTTCAGGACGCCGTACGCAAGGAGGATACGGTCTCCAGGTTCGGTGGGGACGAGTTTGTTGTGTTGCTTCCCGATCTGAGCGATCCCCCCGCGGCGGAGAGAACTGCCGCACGGATCGTGGAGTCGCTGGCATTTCCTATTCGCTTGGCGCACCGGCAAGTCCCAATTTCGGTCAGCGTGGGAGTTTGCACTCTGTTCGGGGGGGAGGAACTGGATACGGATGATCTGATCAGATGCGCAGACACCGCCCTCTACCGCGCCAAGGCCAACGGCCGGAATTGCTATGTGGTAGAAACACCCCGATTGGCAAAAGCCGTGGCCGCGGAAACCCGCCCGCAAGACCGAAAGAGCGCAGCGGTCGCGTAAGAGCAGGTCCCTCGGCTCCGCTCAGTGGCCTCAGCCGCTTACCCCAATCACAGCGAGCTTGATTGGGGCCTCCGCCGCGGCGGGCGCTGCGTTCGGGATGACACAGTTCAGGATGGGTCGAGTTCCTCTCCACCCTTCGCAAGAAAAGAGCGAAGGATGGAGATACATTCATTACTGCCTGAGCTTGAAGATGGCGAAGGCCGCCGGTCGAGATTTATCCGGCGGCCCTAATGGAGGCGGGAGGGCGCGTTAGGGGATGCGGACAACGGTGCGGATCTGGAACGACGAGATGTTCGCGAGGACGTAGTAGCCGTCAACCATGCGCCATTCGTAGCCCCGAGGCGGGGCGCTCAGGTGAACTTGGCGGTAGTCGACTTTATCACCGCGATCCCAGTCTTCGTGTTTGATGGGTGCGCCCTTGTGCCATTCCTTGTGTTCGACGTAAGAGTGATTGTCGTGATGGTCCTGGGCAAGGGCGACGCCGCCCATAAGGCTTGTGGAAAGGATCGCGAGCGCTAAAAGGGAGTGAAACTTTTTCATTTGTAACTCCTCGCTGACTTGGGTGCACTTGGAACAGGCGCGTTGTTTGTGTTTCGGCGTGACGGGCGCCAAGCGGGCGCCCTGGGTTACTCGCTTTTGCGGCCGCAACGCGGGCTAAAGGCTGGGTGATGAGAGAGATTGAGGCCGAGCTGAAGCTTCAGGAACGCCGCACGGTGAAGAGAGTGACGAGGCTGCCAATGACGACACCGGCGGCAAGGAAGATGCCCGCTGCCTGAAGCGGGTTGCGCTTGATTCGATAGCGGGTGTCGTGGACTACGTCCTCGGCCGCATCCCGCCCCTGTTTCACGGCGCGGATCGCCGATTGAACGCCATCGTCAACGGCATCGGTGACGATTGACTTGATGCGGTTGACCTCGCGGTAAATGTCATCGACTGTTGGTTGGTTCTCGAAAACAGCGTTTGCCATGAGCTTTGTTCCTCGATCTATGTGATGTGATCCCGGCGGTTGCGGTTGTATGGATGGTGGCGCATGACTGGAAAGCGGAGCGCTTAGATCAGGATTACTCGGCAAAGATCTCGGCGAGAGTGGCGAGGGTAGATGTCAATGTGGCAGGGGAGACGGAACCCAGGCGGCGGACGAGACGCACTTTGTCGATGGTTCGAACCTGATCGAGCAAGATCAAGCCGCTCCTGCCGGAATGCGTAATAGGGACACGAAAACCGGCTGGAAAGGCCTTCGTCGTCATAGGCGCCACAATTACAGTGCGCAAATGGTCGTGCATCTCAGAAGGAGAGATGACGATGCAGGGGCGAGTTTTTCGAATGTCGCTGCCGACGACCGGATCGAGTCTCGCGAGCCAGATCTCGCCGCGTCTAACTGTCCTCGGCCTTACCATTTCCAATCCGCGTCCGCCTCGTTGGCGAACTCAGGCCAAACGAGTGCGTCGTCGCCGCATGCCGAGAGGCGCTTGCTATCCTCAGCCCAACCTTGTCGTGAGGTCATCTTAGGCCGACGCAGTACAAGCGTATTTCCCTCCACGAGAATTTCGGCCTGATCTTCGAGCCCTGCCTGTTTGAGCAGTGGTTTGGGAATCAGGATTCCACGAGAGTTGCCGAGACGGCGGATGGTTGTGAGCATTGCTCCTCCTATGTACTAACAATGTTAGCACGGAGTGCCGGTGAAGGAGTTGGGGAGGGGATCGAGAGCTACTTGGCGCGGGGATGGGTGCGGTCGTAGACCGCTGTCAACTGGGCGGTGGTGAGCTGGGTGTAGCGCTGCGTGGTTGAGAGGCGCTCGTGGCCGAGCAGCTCCTGAATGGCGCGGAGGTCTGCGCCTTCTTCGAGCAGATGGGTTCCGAAAGCGTGTCGGAGGGTGTGCGGGTGGACGTCAGACGGTAGCCCGCGCAGGATGGCGATGCGCTTGACGATGCGGCCGACGCTGCG
>CAZANC010000099.1:0-11049 GCA_964486495.1 uncultured Occallatibacter sp. | reverse complement strand
AGCTTCTAGCTTCTAGCTTCTAGCTTCTAGCTTCTAGCTTCTAGCTTCTAGCTTCTAGCTTCTAGCTTCTAGCTTCTAGCTTCCAGCTTCTGGCTTCTGGCTTCCAGCCCTCAGCCGTCAGCCTTCAGTTTTTGGCGATTCGCAACTTAGCGTGGTCGGCCGATTTCAATTGCGACATGCGGAAAACTGTTGCATCGATCATTCTTCCCATCGCGTCCACTTCATCGAGTTGCAGTTCTTTCATTCTGTTACAGCAAGGAGAACCACGATGCCCACGAAAAAGCACTCTGGCGCAGTCGATCGCGACGCGAGTCTGCGGCAACATCTGCTCGAACTCGTCCACGGCGGCCATGCGCACGCGGACTTTGATACCGCCGTCCGCGACCTCCCGCTCGTCAAGCGCGGCAAGCGGCCCAAGGGCGCCGAGCACTCGCCATGGGAGATTCTGGAGCACTTGCGCATCGCGCAAGGTGACATTCTGGAGTTCTCGCGCGATCCCGGCCACCAGTCGCCCGCATGGCCCAGCGGCTACTGGCCGGCCACGGCCGCGCCGCCCGACGACAAGGCGTGGGACAAGAGCGTGCGCGCCTTTCGCCGTGACCTGAAGGCGATGAGCGATCTGGTGGCCAGCCCGGCGACCGATCTATTCGCATGCATTCCGCATGGAAACGGGCAGACCGTGCTGCGCGAGGCGCTGCTGGTGGCCGATCACAACGCCTACCACCTGGGCGAGCTGGTGCTCGTCCGGCGCATGCTGGGAGCATGGAAGTGAAAAGACAGGGAGTAGGGAGTAGCCAATAGGGTGTAGGGGCTTCGAGTTTCCAGACCTTAGCTTTCAGCGTTTCCAGTTCCCGAGCCCCTCTTCCCGACTGGCTACTGGCTATTGGCTACTGGCTGTTTCCTATTCCGAGACGCCGTTTCAACCTTTTGCCGGGGTAATTCGTCTAGGAAAAGAGGGCTGGTGTGTTTCTTCACCGCCGGCGCTCGAACGTTGAGGAGCAAGAACTTATGCGATTGGGAACGAAGATGCGTGGAGCCGGCCTCGTTGCGCTCGCGGCGCTCTGGGCCGCAGCCGCGCCCGTGGGTCTGGCGCAACCGCAGCCAGCACCAACACAGTCCACGCAAACGCAAGTCGTGCGCTACCTGGGCACGGTGACGGCAATCAGCGGCGACACGCTGACCGTAAAGACCGATCAAGGCCAAATGAATCAGGTTGAGGTTCCTGCAACGGCGCAGCTGAAGCGCATCGCGCCGGGCCAGACCGACCTGAGCAAGGCCGAGATCCTCGACTTCGCGAGCATCGCAACCGGCGATCGCGTGCTGGTGACGCTCGACCCAAATGCGTCCGGGGGCGCGACGGGAGCGACGCCGCAGGCCTTGCGCATCATCGCCATCAAACAGTCCGACGTGGCCCAAAAGCAGCAGAACGAAGCTGAGCTATGGAACCAGGGAGTGCACGGCTTGGTGAAGAGCGTCGATCCAGCCGCAGGCGTCATTCAGGTGAACGTGCGCGCGGGAGCCCAAACGAAGGCGGTTACCGTGAATACCAGCAGTTCCACGGTGCTCAAGCGCTACGCTCCCGGCTCGGTGCGATTCGATCAGGCGCTGCCCGCGCCGATCACTGCCATCAAGCCCGGCGACCAGTTGTGGGCGCGCGGGACGAAGAACGCCGACGGCTCCGCGATTGCGGCGGACGGCATCGTTTCCGGCGGCTTCCTCTCGATCGCCGGAACGATTCTCTCCACTGACTCCGCCGCTTCGACGCTGACCGTGAAAGATCTGGCTACCAAGAAGGCGGTGACCATTCGCTTCACGGCCGATGCGCAACTGCGACGGCTGCCCGACACGATGGCTGCTGTTCTGGCCGCGAGGCTCAAGGGCGGATCGGGAGGCGCAGGTGCAGGTGCTCCGGGTGCAGGTTCCGCGGGAAACGGCGCAGCAGGCGGGGGCGCGCAGCACAGCTTCAGCCAGGGCGGCGGAGGCGGCGCATCGAGAATGGACTTCGAAACCGTGCTGGAACGAGCGCCGGAGATTCAGCTCGCCGGTTTGCTGAAAGGCGAAGCTGTGATGATCGTGGCCACCGAAGATGCTTCGGGCGTGAGCGCTGTGAAGCTCCTGGCCGGAGTGGAACCGCTTCTCGAAGCACCGCAAGCGCAGGACCTGCTCTCAAGCTGGAGCCTAAGCTCGGGTGATTCCGAGGGCGGCGTCGAGTAATTCCATCAAGTTTTTCATTCATTCGCAAGTGAGGGAATCTTGCATCTAAAATCGCACCCTTTGATCGCTTTCCTATTTGCCTTGGCGCTGTCATTTGCCGGCGCAGCAGCGCGGGCGCAAACGACACCCGCCAATCCAGCTCCGGCAGCGCAAGCGGCTTTCTCGGCAGCATCCGCATCGCCGACGGGTCAAGTCCCGACGAATCAGGCTCCGGCAAATCAGGCAGCGCCTGCTCAGCCGGCTCCAACACAAGGCGCGCCCGCATCGCCGCCCTCGGCGAATCCTGCAGGTGCTGCCGCGCCGCAAACGACGCCGGCTTCACCTGTCACGCCGCCCGCACCGGGGTCCGCAGCACCAGCTGGGCCAGCGCCAACCGGAACACTGCACGGCCACATCCTCGACCAGACGGGCGCGCTGATTCCCGGCGCTCAGGTGACGGTGACAACCTCAGCCGGCAGCAATGTGGGCAGCGCGACCGCCGACGCCGCCGGCGGCTACCAGGTTCGCGGGCTTGCGGCAGGAAGCTATGTGATCGAGGCCAGCTTCTCGGGCTTCGCGCCATTCGTCTCCGCGCCCATTCCGCTGAGCGCGGGACAAATCAAGAACGTCGACATCAAGATGGCGGTCGAAGCGGCCGAGCAGCAGGTGGTGGTCACCGACGAAGGCGGGCCGACAGTGAGCACGGAAGCCGGCAGCAACGCCAGCTCCCTGGTGCTGAAAGGCAGCGACCTCGATGCACTGTCGGACGATCCCGACGAGCTGTCGAGTGAACTCACTGCACTGGCCGGCCCTTCGGCAGGTCCGAACGGCGGGCAGATTTATATTGACGGATTCACTGGCGGGCAATTGCCGCCCAAGTCCGCCATCCGCGAAATTCGCATCAATCAAAATCCGTTTTCCGCCGAGTTCGACAAGATCGGCTACGGGCGCATCGAGATTCTGACCAAGCCGGGAACCGACAAGCTGCACGGGCGAGTCTACAGCCAGGGGAACGACAAAGACTTCAACACCGGCAATCCCTTCACCACCAATCTGCCTTCCTACTACAGTTTCCAGTACAACGGCACGGTGAGCGGCCCACTCTCAAAATGGGTGTCGTACTTCGTCAGCGTGGAGCAGCGGAACACGCAGACCGACAATGTGTATTCGATTCCCGACGGACCGGTATACGACGCGGCGGCAAACACCTGGTCGATCAGCTCAGGCACGGTTGCGGGCAGCCTCTTCAGTCCCACCAACCACCTGGAGGTTTCGCCACGCGTCGATCTGCAACTGGGCCCGAAGAACACGCTCACGATGCGCTACCAATTCGAGCGCAACAACGTGAGCGGCTCGCTTGGCCAGACGTCGCTGCCCTCCACATCCAGCACCGCCGACTCTACTGAAAACGACATTCAACTGGACGATACGCAGGTGATCAGCGACCGCATCGTGAACGAGACACGTTTCCAGTACAGCCGGGCCAACTCTTCGTCCGTGCCGATGAGCACCGCACCCGGTTTCGGCGTGTCCAGCGTCTTTTCCGGCGGCGGCAACGGAAGCCAGTCGTCCAGAACGCACTCCGATCACCTTGAGTTGCAGAATTTCATCACGCTCAGCGCCGGGAAACAGGCGATTAAAATCGGCGCCTGGCTCCGCGACGACCGGAACGCGACTTCGACGGACGGAAACTTCAACGGCAGCTTCAATTTCCCGTCGGTCACGGCCTTCGTGGACACCTGGAACGGCGTGGAAGCCGGAGAGTCCATCGCAACCATCGCCGCTGCCTGCCCCGCCACGCAAACGGGCGGATGCGTTCCAACGAAGCTGACCTACACCACCGGGCCATTTGCCTTCCAAGGGAATGTGTTCAACGCCGCACTCTACTACCAGGACGATTGGACCGTTAACAAACTGCTCACGCTATCAGGAGGATTGCGCTGGGAAGGGCAAAACCACATCGCCGACCACGACGACTGGGCTCCGCGCGTGGCCTTTGCCTACGCGCTGGACGGGCACAAGAAGGGCGCTGTTCCCAAGACCGTCCTGCGCGGCGGCTTCGGCTTCTTCTACGACCGGTTTACTGTTGGCAGCCTGATGAATCTGGAGGAGCTGAATGGCACCGCAGAGAGCCAGACGCAGACCTCGATCGCCGATCCCGCATGCTTCAACGGCACAAGCCTGACCATGATAAGCGGCGGCGTGTCCTCCTGCGGCACGGGCACGACGGCGACGCCGGAGATCTACTCGCGCTCGGCTACCTATCGCTCGCCCTACATGGAACAGCTCGGCATGAGCCTGGAGCGCCAGCTAACCAAAGCTGCGACGGTCACATTCACCTACATGCACTCATCCGGCTTTCACCAACTGGTGGTGCGTGACTCGAACGCATATCTGCCAGGCGATTACACCTACAACACAAATGGTCCGCCAACCATTATCGGGTCGCGGCCTCTCACGACCCCCACAAACAATCTGGGCATCGTAAAGCAGTATTTCCCCGAGGCAGTCTTCAACGAGAATCAGGTGATTGTGAATGTGAACGCTCGCTTTTCGCCGAAGCTCAGCCTGACGGGCTTCTACGCGGGGAGCTGGGCCAACTCCGACGGCGGCGGCGGATCAAACCCGTCGAACTCGAACGACCTGAGACAGGATTACGGACGCGCGTCGTTTATCCGGCCGCAGTGGGTTTTCCTGATGGGCAATTACACCGGCCCGTGGGCCATCACTTTCAATCCGTTTCTCATTGCCCAGGCCGGACAGCCGTATAACGTCACTTCGCCGTACGATCTGACCGGCGACAGCTTCTTCAATGACCGGCCTTCGAAGGCCACCAGTACCACGCCTGTTGCTGGCAACGTGGTGCAGACCGGCTTTGGCCCCCTCGATGTGGTTCCACAGTCCGGCGAAACACTTCTTCCCGTTTCGATCGGCAACAGCCCGTCGGGAATTGCAGTGAACCTGCGCGTCGGACGAACATTCGGGATCGGGCCGAAAGTGACGTCGCCCGGCGGCCCGCCTCCAGGAGGCGGTGGTGGCGGCGGACGCGGCGGCGGTGGTGGTGGTTTCGGCGGCGGATTTGGCGGAGGACCTTTTGGCGGCGGCGGTGGCGGCGGACCTCGTGGCTTGGGCGGCGGCGGGGCGAATTCGAACGCGAAGAAGTACTCGCTGAACTTCAACGTCCAGGCCCTGAACTTGTTCAACGACATTGACCTGGGCAAGCCGGTGGGAGGCATTCAACCCACGCTCGATCCGGCTACCGGGAATTACGGTCCGGGCGCTCAGTTCGGCAAATCGAGCGGACTTGCCGGCGGAATCTTCTCGACGAGCTCGGCAGCGCGGCGAGTGTTCTTCCAGGCATCATTCCAGTTCTAAAAGCAGAGATCAGAGAACAGAGATCAGAGAACAGGGAGTAGCCAATAGCGAGTAGAGAGATCCGTGCGGCGATGGGTCTGATCGCTGTTCGCGGTCCACCGTTCACGACCCACCGTTCACGGTTCTCGGTTCACGGTTCTCGATCAACGAACTGTAGAGCGCTTCCCATGTGTTCGCGGTCGCATCCATGCTGAAATGGTCGACGATCCTACTGCGAGCCGCGCGGCGGCGTGCATCAAGCTCTTCCCTGCTTTCTTTCATGGTCGCGAGCATCGCCTCCGCCAGCGCTGGCGAATCTTTCGCCGGAACCACGACGCCCGCGTCTCCGACCAGCTCGCGGACGCCGCCAACGTCGGTGGCGACGACGGGTTTTTCCATCACCATTGCCTCGCCTACGGCGAGCGGCATTCCCTCCCACGCCGAAGCTGAGACAAATGCATCGGCCGCGTCGAGGAGCGCGGGCATATCGCGCCGCAGGCCAAGCCAGCGAACGTTGGCGCCGATTCCCATTTCCGTTGCAAGCGATTCGAGCGGCGCCCGCTCATCTCCTCGCGCATCTCCGGCGACCCATAGCTGCGCGTCCGGTTTCTTTGCTCGCGTTGCGGCAAAAGCGCGGAGCAGGTTGGGATAATCTTTCGACGGGGCGAGGCGGCCCACAGCGAGCCAGACGAATTCCGCGCTCCCTGCTGCAATTCCCATCTCCGCACGTACGCGAGTCCGCCGATCGCAATCGGGAACGAAGCCGTCGACGTCGATCCCATTCAAGACGACAGAGCATTTTTGCGACGGCACGGCCTTGAACCGCGTGAAGCGCTCGGCGGCGGCTTGGCTCACGGCGACAGTGCGGTGGCTGAGTCTGTCTGTCAGGCGATAGGCGACCATACGCCACCAGCCGCCCTCGTAGACGTTGTGCACGGTGGAGAGCACGACGAAGGGCGGGCCGGCCAAGCGGAGCAAGCGGGCGAAGATGTTGGCGTGAAAGCTGTGGCTGTGAACCAGGTCGGGCCGGAACTCGCGCAGAATATCGCGCCCGCGCTTGAACCCTCTGAGCACGCCGGCCGGCGTCTTGCGCACATCGAGGTGAAGGGTGCGAATCGCGGTGGGCCATTCTTCCGGCAGGCGCGGCATCAGCACCAGGACCGCAACCGTATGGCCGCGCTTGGCCATTCGCTCTGAAACAGCTAGCGCTTGCTTTTCTGCCCCGCCCACGCCGAGCGACGTGAGCAGGTAGACGATGCGCATGGGACCCGAACCTTAGTTGACGCTTATCTTTACTTGAATCCAGTTCTACTTGAATATGGATCGGATCGATGATACCGCAGAATGGACCGCCCTGACCGGCGGCGAGAATCTGAGGCCGATCGGCGTGTCGAGCGCAAAAAGTCCCGGACCCAGAATCATGATCAGCAGCGCGGCAAACCAGTAGTTGTACGCGTCGGCGCTTTGAAAACCGTTGGGATTGGAGAAGACGCCGAGGAAGGCGGGTTTTTCCGCAGTCCAGAAGGCGACGGTCATATTGACGAAGAGCACCAGCGCGACTAGGCGCGTGCCCAGGCCGACTGCAAGCAAAATCCCGCCGACAAACTCAATAACCGAGACAAAGAGAGCGGTTTGAGCCGGCATGGGAAGGTTGAGGCTCAAAAAGTATTGGCCCACGCGATCGAGATGATGCAGCTTGGCCCAGCCATCCGTTGCGAACTGCCATCCCCAATAGAGCCGGATGGCGAGCAGCAGCGGGCTCTGGAGTTTGTTGAGAAACATGCGCGCGCCGCCATAGGCGACAGCGGCGGTTCGTACGAGAGCTGACATAGAACTCCTCTTTCATTGCGGCTGGGCTGGGATGGCAACTCGCAGTTCAAGCCCCGTGCAGACTGAGCCCCGCACGATTCAAGCCACGCAAAGATCACGCCACTTACAAATCTGGCCGCAAACATTAACTCGAACACAGAACTCAGATGAGGCCGAAAAGATCAACTCGGATCAATGAAGCCGCGGAGATCAAATCCGGCAAATTCAAGCCTGGCAAATCCAGCCCAGTTCAGCCCAGTTGCCAAACCACTCCTGCACGCGCTCGGCACGGAGGCGCTCGGGAATGCGCGAGCCTACGAAGCCGGCCGCGAGCGCCTCGCCGAGCGGGGAACCCGAGCGAAGCGCGATAAGGGTTTGAAATTCCTCGCGCCCGATGCGCCGATAGTACACCGACAAATCGACGCGATGCACCGCAAGCCAGATGGGACACGGCCGCAACTTCGGCACCGCGGTTTGCGCGCCGGAATCGTCCTCGTGCGCGACTCCCGCTTCGCTGGTCTGGCGCTTTTCCCGGCGGTGCAATTCGATCACCAGATCGTCCGCGGGGTAATGGAGCGCGATGAGCTGCAGATAAGGTTGCAAGCCGAGCTTCGACTCCCCTTGAAGCGCCGCAATCTGCCGCTGCGTCAGCGGCGCGAGTTCCGCCGCGTCAAAGGCTTCGACAAACGCCCACTCCATCTTCGCCATGTCCACCGCCAGTCGATGACGGCGACCGGTGTGCTCGGGATGAGCCCCGAGCCACTCGGGAAGCTTTGAGCCGAGGTTGCGCAGCGAGAACGAGCGGCTGGGATGTTCGGCGAGATAGGCGATGCTGAGGGCCTCAAACCGCCGGCTCCCGATGACAGCGCGCAGCGCGGGAAAATCTTCAGCCAAAGCGCCAAGCACGCGGTACCAGTACTGCCGGTTGTAGATTTCAAGGCGCTCGAAGGCCGTGAGCCGTGAATTGGGCGCGATGAACGAAGCCGCGACGTCGGCCATCGGCCGCCCATCGCGCGCGGTCGTGCGCATGTTCTCGTCCGGTGTCAGCGGCTGCATGACCGCGGCGGCCATCTCGCGCTGGAGCGACTCTAAATCCATGGTCTCGTCCCGATTTCGAAATTGAGTTTCGTGGTATCCCACCCTAGCCGCAAAAACAAGGCCGCGGCTAGGATGGGGCACCCATTTCCGTGGGATGTTAGCACCGCCAAAGTCACCATCATTTCGCAGCCTCCGCAAGCTCGATTGCGTGCGGACGCAGAAAGCGCTCGGCCTTTGTCGCCTCGGCGTGCACCTCATCGAAGCTGGGAATGTGGTCGTCCCACTCGAGCAGCGTGGGCGTGGGCCCGCAGCGTTCGATGGCGCGCGCGTAGAGCTGCCACACGGGATCGATCACCGGGTGATCGTGCGTGTCGAGAATGTACTTCTCATATTTCGAGTGGCCTGCGATGTGAATCTGCGCCACGCGATGGGCGGGCACGGCGTTCACGTAATCCATCGGATTGAACTCGTGATTCATCGCCGAAACGTAGACGTTATTCACGTCGAAGAGAATTCCGCAATCGGCGCGCTCGACTACTTCCGTCAGAAACTCCCACTCGGTCATCTCGGAGCCGGTGAACGCGGCGTACGAGCTCACGTTTTCGACGGCGACGGGAATCTCAAGATAATCCTGCACCATGCGCACGCGCTCCACGGTGCGTTCGACGGCCTCCCACGTGTAAGGCAATGGCAGCAAGTCGTGGGTGTAGGTGCCGTCGACAGAGCCCCAGCAAAGATGATCGCTGAGCCACGGGGTCTTGGTGCGGCGGACGAGTTGCTTCAGGCGCTTCAGGTGCTCCGGGTCGGGCGCGGTGACCGAGCCGAAGTACATCGACACGCCGTGCTGGACGATTCTGTATTGTTCCAGAATGCGGTCGAGCGTGGCCAGCGGGCGGCCGGCATCGCACATGTAGTTTTCCGAGATGATTTCAAACCAGTCGACAACCGGCTTGCGGGAGAAGATGTGCTCGTAGTGCGGAATGCGCAGGCCGATGCCTACGCCGTGGTCTTGAAACGCATTGAAACGATTGCCGGGCATAGAGAGACAGGGAACAAGGGACCGAGGGAACAAGTGAACGAGGAATCAGAGAACAGAGAAGAGATCAGTCGTCAGTGAAAAGTGGAAGGCTTGCGAGAACTCCGCTAAAAACGGTGAGAGCCAGGTGCCGGCCGCCGATCACTGACGACTGACCACGGTTCTTAGACCAGGCCTGGCATCGGGGAGCCGTCGGTGGCGCAGCCGCCCTTGCCTTTGCAACTGTTCTTGCCCGAGCAGCCGTTGTCACTGGATTTGCATCCGCCCTGGCCTTTACAGTCGTTTTTGCCTTTACAGGAATGCTTGGCGGTGTCGTAGTTCGAACCGCTGTAGCGCAAACCGGCCCTCATGACCTTGGCGGAGTTTGCGTTGGCGGAGGTTTGCGTGGCCGCGTGGGCGGCAACGGCGCTGCCACCGGCCAAGCCGGCGAGCGCGGCGGAGAGGAGCACTGCGTTGAGCTGGTTTTTCATAAATTTTTGACCTCGATTGGGATTGGCGCGGATGTGCTCCGCGGGGTTGGGGAAGGCAGGATGGTTAGATCGTCCACCCCGCAGAATTCGGTGGTACGCAACCTTGGAGTGCCTGCGCGGGAAAAAGTTACAGGGAAAACCGCGCGGCAAGATGAATTTATCACCACGCGGCGTAACCTGGCTCGTGAAATTGTCATCCCATTGTCGATTGGCTGCAAGGGCTATTGGCTGCCGCGCGACAATTGGCGGGCTCACGCTGGGTGCGCTACTCTGTTTGAGCCCTTGGGCGGTCTGAGCGTTGCCCGGGTCCGAGCTTTGTTCCAGCTTGAGGTCCGGGCGGTTTGGGCCGTGTTGCGCGCCTGCGTAATCGGGAGGTCGATTGGAGAGCACAAAAGGATTCGGAGCGGTGTCGGGTACAGCAATGGTGATGGCGCTGCTGCAGAGCTTGTGCACAGCCATCCTGACCATCAACGGCATTCGCGTGGGGATCGGAGTTGCGGCGCTTGCCGCCAGCAGTATCGCAGCGCCGCTACTCTCGTTTCACCGCGACGCGATTCGCATTCCCATGCTTTCGATTGCCGTGATTGGCGCGGTCGTCAACCTCGCTGTGCTCGCATGGATCTGGCATCTTCGCGCGCGGCCCGAGTCGCAGTGGCGCAAGCAGCCGATCACGAAGAAGCAGCGCTGGTCAGAGCGGCTGCAAGTGGTGATGGCGATTGCCACGCTGGTCCTGGCGGGGCTGGAGATCTACACGCATCCGATCGTCAACCACGGGGCGTCTGCGTTCTGAAGGGGACGTGTGCTGCCCCTTTTCGTCCACTGCGCGGTCAAAAAGGACAGGGGCACACGGGGTCTTGCTACGTCCCGGACACTTCCATTTCCTTTTCCAGCCGTTCGTGCAGCCGCTCGCTGAATCCCGCAGGCAGTTCGAAGACCCGCCCATCCGCATAGAGCACGACGACGTTGCGGGTGGAGTCGAGCACCGCGGAACAAATCTCGCATGTCTCAAGGTGCTTGTCGATTTCTTCGCGCAGCTCCGCGTCCATCTCGCCGTCAATGTAGGCGGAGATGTGCTCCCACACGTGTTTGCAGTTGATCCTCATCTTCCTAACCCAAACAGCTTGCCCCGCTTGGGTGCAAACCCTTTCA
>CAZANC010000098.1:0-11062 GCA_964486495.1 uncultured Occallatibacter sp. | reverse complement strand
AAGCACACGAGCTCGAAGAGGTTGCCTCGCAATACTTCGGCCGGTCGCTCTCCAATCTCCGTTTCGAAGACCTCGCCCGCGACACCGACGTCCTGCTCCGCGGCCAATCCTCCGCCTCGCAAATCCCCGCCCTCACTCAGCAGCTCCGCGAGCGTGCGCGCCTCTTCTTCGCCGCCCTACCCATGCCTGCTGACGGCCGCCATCCTTTCACCAACCGCGAAGAGTTTCTCGAGTCCTCCGGCGACCTATACCTCGCCGTCCGCTCCACGCTCAAGCTCATTGAATCGGAGATGGAACGCCTCACCGAAGTGGACGAAGCCCACGGCCTCGAGGCCCGCGTCGCCGCCCTCCGCGCCGACCTCGAATTCATGCTCGAATCCACCGCCTCCAATATGGTCTTCTGGCTCGAGCGGCGCGCTGCACCCAGCACATCAGAACTCCAAAAGTCCGCCCCACGCAGTGGTGCCCGCAGTGGTGCTCGCGGCAGTGCCCGCACTACATTTCTTCAGGCCACGCCCATCGACGTCTCCGAGCTTCTTCGCACCCTCGTCTTCGAACAGATCCCCACCGTCGTTCTCACCTCCGCCACGCTTACCGTCCAGGGCAGCTTCGAGCACATCCGCCGCCGTCTCGGCCTCGCCGACGCTCGCGAGCTCATCGTTCCGTCTCACTTCCGCTATCGTGAGCAGGCTCTCCTCTATCTCCCGCCATCGATGCCCGACCCGCGCGAACCCGACTTTGTCGCTGCCGCAGCCACAACCATCGAGCGCATTCTCCACATCACCCGCGGCCGCGCGTTCTGCCTTTTCACCAGTTACACCCAGATGCGCGCCCTCTACGAGCGCCTCCTGCCTGTCCTCGATTTCCCGCTTCTCCTCCACGGCACCGCCCCTCGCAAAGCCCTCCTCGAGGAATTCCGCGCCACCCCAAACTCCGTTCTCTTCGGCACCTCCAGCTTCTGGCAGGGAGTCGACGTCCAGGGCGAAGCCCTCAGTTGCGTCATCATTGATCGCCTGCCCTTCGCCGTTCCCTCCGATCCTGTCGTCCAGGCCCGCATGCGCGCCATCGAGGAATCCGGCGGCCGTCCCTTCTTCGACTACCAGGTCCCCGAAGCCGTCCTCACACTCAAGCAGGGCTTCGGCCGCCTCATCCGCTCGCTTGAAGACCGCGGCGTCCTCGTCCTCCTCGACCCCCGCATTACCCGCCAACGCTACGGCCAGATCTTCCTCCAGTCCCTCCCGCCCTACCGCATCACCAACACCATCACCGACGTCGAAGCGTTCTTTGCGTCCAAACCCGCCTGAGCAGGCGCAACACCGCGGCTCTACGGATTAGACAAGGTCAAACCCGGCACACGTCCGCCTTCCCGCTTGAGCCAGGCGAAAAACGATAGTCCGATTACTTGAACTTGGGCGTATGCCTCAGTTAATCTCTGCTTCCTCAACTGTGGCCGCGATCGGAATCACCTTGTCCATCCTTGTGATCCTGAAGACGTCCCGGACTTTTGGGCTCAATCCGGCGACGATCATTCTCAAGCCTTGCTTCTGGCAGCGAACGTAATGCGTCGCGATGATGCCCAGGCCGGAGGAATCCATATAAGGGCAGGTGGACAGGTCCAGAATGTTTAACTTCGGCGGTGCTTCTCCCGGCGCCGGTTCCAATCCCAGTATCCTGTTCAGCTCCCCCGGCGGCAGAGAGCTGTAAGCGTCGCGTATCGTAAAGGGCCCGCAGAAGCGGAGAATCACCGTGTCTGGCGATTTGCCCGGTTTGCGTTCGATGCTGAAGGGTCCGCTATTCCACGTCTGCCACCCGGATGTCGCCATTACAAGCTCCTGATTACAAGCGGCTGGTTACAAGTTTCTGGCCCGCGTATTACAACTCCGGCCGCTCACGAATCGCATGCAGTTGGAACGGTGTTCGCTCAGTGAAGAACCGCGTTGATTGTCGGCAATCCCCGGGGAATCTTCGGCCGGCGCCGAATACTCGGATTCTCATCGACTCCGGCAATGAATTGCAAGAGCAATTCATCAGTTGCCCTGAAAAAAACGGAGCCGGATGCTCTATCCCGAGCTGCGGCTCTGAGCCACCGACCTCTGAGCGCAGCCCAGTGCTAGAAGCTAGCAGCTAGAAGCTGCCTTTCGCGCTTCCTCCCAACGCCTCAAACAGCGTAGCCGAGTCCGTCAGCCGGCTTGCCGCGGCATTCTCGCGGTCGAGCGCCGTCTGCAGCTTCTGCCGTTCGGCGTCCAGCAGGTTAACCTCGCTGATCCCGCCCGCATCGAACCGCTTCGCAGCAATTCCGTACGCTCCCTCCGCCTCGTCGGCCGCCGCACCGCGCGCCTTCAGTGTCTCCGCGTCGCGCTCTGTCGCATACAGCGCATCGGCCACCTCGCGAAAACTTTCGAGCACGGTCGCGCGATACGCGCTTTCTGCTTCGTCGTACGCGTCCTGCGCCTTGCGTTTCTCTGCCTGCAACGCCCCTCCGTTGAAAATCGGCGCCGCCAGAGCCGCGCCCACATTCCACACGTCTCCGCCCGAGTCGAATCGCGTGCCCAATCCGCCTCCGCTCCCCGTCAGAACAATCTGCGGATACTGGTTCGCCGTTGCCACGCCCACATTTGCGCTCGCCTCATGCAGCAGCGCCTCCGCCGCGCGAATATCCGGGCGCTGCCGCACCAGCTCCGAAGGCACTGTCATCGGCAGCTCCGCAGGCAGATTCAGCGCGTCCAGCGAAATCCCCGCCACCTGTGCCTCCGCCGGGCTCAGTCCCATCAGCGCCGCCAATTGGTCGTCGATCGTGTCCAATTGCAATTCGAGCGGCGGTAGCGTCGCCTCCGTCTCCGCCACCTGCGTCCGCTGGCTATGCACATCGAAATCGGAAATGCCGCCAGCACGCTCGCGCTCTTCCGTAATCTTCAGTTCCTTTTGTTCCACCGCCAGCAGTTGCTGCGTAATCTCGATCTCTTTCCGCACTTCCGCCTGCCGGATCGCCGCCGCCACTACATTTCCCTCGAGCATTAGCCGCGCGCCCTCGATTTGCCATGCTTCATAATCCCGCTGCGCCTTCAGCCCCTCAATTGCCCGCCGATTCGCTCCGAACACATCGAGCGCATACGAAACTGCCACCGATCCGTTCAGCAGCGTGAACGGTGACGGATTGGGAAAGGGAACTCCTAATGCCGCGAGGTTCAACTGCTCCTCCGTCACTGATGCATTTCCCGTCACCGCCGGATATTTTGTCGCCCCGGTCCGCGCATTCACTTCTTCCTGCGCCTGCTTCAGACGCGCCGTCGCCTGCTCCAGCGTCGGACTGTTTTTAAGCGCCTGCTCGACCATCGCATTCAGTTCGGGTGATTGAAATGCGGTCCACCAGTCGGCTGGAATCGCTGCGGACGAATTGAAGTGCTGCGCGTTGCCCGCAGGGCCTTTGCTGTTCGCCGTCTCAGCCGGCAGCGGTTGCGGCGTGTAGGCAGTCACGGTCGGCGGCGCAGGCGCGTGGTACCTCGGCCCCACGGTGCAGCCCGCGATCGTCACAAGCCCCGCCACTCCGATCATCCACTTCCAATTCGCGCTTCGTTGCATGGCCTCTCCTGCCTTAGTCGAGCCTTAGTCCAGCGTTCTCCGGTACGTCGCCACAGCCACGCACATCACCACCACGGTGAACACCATCATGGGCCACACGCTCGGCCACGAATCCGCCCACCCATTGCCCTTCAGGAGAATTCCGCGGACCAGCCGGTTGAAATATGTCAGCGGCAGCACATTCCCGATGGCTTGCGCCCATCCCGGCATTCCTTTGAACGGAAACATGAATCCCGACAGAATAATGTTGGGCAGAAAGTAGAAGATCGCCAGTTGCACCGCCTGCAGCTGATTCCGCGCCAGCGACGAAAACGTTATGCCTACCGTCAGGTTCGCCGCAATAAAGAGCAGTGTCGAAAGATAAACGGCGAAAACGTTGCCGAAGAACGGCACATGAAACACGTAGCGCGCGGCCGCAAGAATGATCGACGCCTGCAAAAGCCCGATGCCGATGTAGGGAACCAATTTCCCCGTCATCACCTCCAGGGGCGTCGACGGCATCGCCAGCAAATTCTCCATCGTGCCCCGTTCGCGCTCGCGCGTCACTGCCAGCCCCGTCATCATCACCATAGTCAGCGTCAGGACCATTCCCATCAGTCCCGGCACAACGTTATACTGCGTAATCTCATCCGGGTTGTACAGCGGATGCACGCTCACTGCGAACGGCGCCGGACCGCCCTGCAGGCTCGCCAATGGGCCGGTCAGCTCCCGCTGAATCACCGCTTGCGTAATCCCGTCCACCGCGGCCAGCGCGCTTCCCGTCGTCGTCGGATCGGTCGCGTCGGCCTCGATCAGGATCGACGGCCGCTCGCGCCGCAGCACCTGCCGCGTAAACCCCGCGGGAATATTCACCACGAACAAGAGCTTTCCCTGCGCCAGCGCCTCGCGCCCCGCTTCCTCATTCGGCAGCCTCTCGACGATTTTGAAATACGATGAGTTTTGCATCGATTCGATGAAATCGCGGGTCACGTCGCTGTCGTCCGCGCTGATAATTCCCGTGTCCAGGTGCCGCGGAATCGTGTTGATGGCAAAGCCGAACAGCGCCATTTGCATGATCGGAATGCCCACAATCATCGCGAACGTCAGCCGGTCGCGCTTCAGCTGCGTGAACTCCTTCAGCACGACGGCCCACCATCGCGCCCCGGAAAATCGCTGCGGCCCCTTCACGCGTTTCCCCCGGCCTTCTGTTCCGATCGGCTCATCAAATAAATGAACACATCCTCGAGGCTCGTCTCGATCCGCTCCACGCGTCGTCCGCTCCGCCCAACCGCCGCTTCAATCGCTCGTTCGAGCAACTCTTCGTTAGTCCCGCTTACGTGCAGCACTTCGCCAAACGTCACCGTCTGCGCCACGCCATCTTTCTTCCGCAGTTCCTCCTGCAGCTCCGCCAGGTGGTCGCCGTGAATAGCCCATGTGCTCAGGTGTTGCCCTTCGATGATTTCCTGGGCCGTGCCCTGCGCCAGCAATGTCCCGGAAGAAATGTAGGCCAGCTTGTGGCACCGCACTGCCTCATCCATGTAGTGCGTGCTCACCAGCACCGAGATTCCCTTCGCCGCGAGCGCCTGAAGCTCATCCCAGAAGTCGCGCCGCGCTCGCGGATCCACGCCCGCCGTCGGCTCATCGAGCAGGAGCAGTTGTGGTTCATGCAACATGCACGCCGCCAGCGCCATGCGCTGCTTCCATCCTCCCGACAACTCGCCCGCAAGCTGATGCGCCCGCTCTGTGAGGCCGAGATCCGCGAGGCTTTTCTGGACCGTTTTTTTGCGATCGCGAAGCTGGTACACCCGCGCCACAAAATCCAGATTCTCGACGATGGTCAGGTCCTCCCAAAACGAAAACCGCTGCGTCATGTATCCCACGCTGCGCTTGATCTCCGCGCTCTCCCGCCGAATGTCGTGGCCCAGGCACGTGCCCGTTCCCGAGTCCGGCTTCAGCAGTCCGCACATCATCCGGATCGTCGTCGTCTTCCCGCTTCCGTTGGGCCCGAGAAACCCGAAAATTTCGCCCCGCTGCACGCGCAGCGTCACGTCATTCACCACGTGCTTGCCGTCGAAGTGTTTGTTCAGCCCCTCCACATCGATGGCGAATTCGAATTGCGCGGCCGCCGTCACTGGACCGTCACCTCCACCGGCTGGCCGGGGTGCAGCGTGGCCGCGGTCTGCGGCGATGGGTTCGCAATCACCATGTACACCAGCTTCGACCGGTTTTCGTTGCTGTAGATCACCGGCGGCGTGTACTCGCTCTGCGGCGACACGAAGCTGATCGTCGCCGCAACATCGCTGGCGCACCCGTCGCACGCCACGCGCACGCTGCCTCCGACGCGCAGCCCGCCCACCACCGTCTCCGGCACGAAGAATCGAATCTCCAGATTTTCCGGTGGCAGCAGTTGCACCACCGGATTTCCCGCCGCCACCCATTCGCCCTGCCGGTAGAGCGTGTCGAACACCAGCCCGCCGCGCGGCGAGGCAATCTGCTTTTGCTTCAGATGCCACTCCGCATCCGCCAGCGACGCCCGATCCGCCGCCACCTGGTTCCCTTGCGCCTTGATCTGGTCCTCCCGCGCCGGCAGCGCATCTACGGCCAGATCGGCCTCCAGCTCGCGAACCTTGGCAGCGCTCGTTGCCACCGCAGCCTGCGCATTGATCAACTCCGTCTGCGCAATGCCTCCCGCCTTGAACTGCGCCTCATCGCTCGCCAGAATCTCGTCCGCCTGTTTCTTGCCTGCAACTGCCTGCGCCAGTTGCGCGCGCGTCACGTCTATTTCCGCCGGCCGCTTGCCCGTCTCCAGGTCGTTTAGCCGCGATTCGGAACTCCGAAGCACTTGCTCAGCCGTCCGCATCTCCGACGCCTCCGGCTCATCGTCCAGCGCGAACAGCGCGCGTCCGGCAGTCACTGTATCCCCGCGCGCCACGCTCACTTGGTCCAGCCTTCCACTCTGCGGAGAAGCCACGTAAACAAACTTGCCCTCGATGTAGCCCTGGTACGTGTTCGTGGGCTTCTGCGCGCAGCCCGCCATCAACACCAGCGCCGCTGCCGCTACTGTGCCTGTCAGAGCTCTGTCTCGGAGAACATGCATCTTCCCCTCCATACTCACTTACGCTTCGATCCCGCCTTGCGTTTCATCGGCTTGGTAGGCCGCAACCCAATCGGCGCGCTGGATTGCCGGTCATTGCCCGATTTCAGCCCGTCACCGCGCTGCAATCCATGAATCAGCAGCCCGCTAATGTGCCGGCTTAGCGCCTCGTGATCCGGAGCCTTGCGACCAAAGACCTCTTCCCACAAATTGATTGTTGCCGTGTGCATCATCACGAGACCGATCAGCGAAAACACAATCAACCCCGGATCAATCTCCCTATTGGCCGTGGCGGCGGCCTGCGCCCTTGCCACGCTCTGGCTCAGTGCTCCGATCTTCTCCAAAGGCAAATGCCACAGCACCCTCCCGCGTAGCAGGCCGCCTTCGTTCAGCACCTCGCGCATCCACGTCGATGGCACCCACGGCATCTTCTCGATTCCGGCCAGCATCCGCTCCACGATCCCACGAATCAGTTCCGCCAAAGCCTCGCCCGCCGCCACCGGGCCCCACACTCCCGCGATCAGCGGCGCCAGCCGTTCCTCCACCACCGCATCGAGCAGTTTGCCTCGATCCGCGAAGTAATAGTGCAGCATCGCCGGAGTCAGCTCGGCCCGCTCCGCGATCATGGCGAATGTCGTCGCCGCCACGCCCTGCTTCGCGAATAGCTCCGTCGCCGCCTCGAGCAGCTTCTCGCGCGCGTAGAGTCCCGAAGTGGAGGTGGGCCGTCCCGGCCCCCGGGCAGATTTTGGCCGCCCCGTCCCGAGCGCAAGATCCCGTCGCCCCTTGCCTCCTGCCGAATTTCGCCTCGTTCGCATTGTCATAATTAAATAATGCGTGAATTAAATAATAGAAAACAGCAAATTGTCAAGCCTGGGCTTCCGCGCCCATGCACCTCAGCCGTCTTCTTGAGATGTTTCGCCCCCTTCGCCGCGCTCCAAAGGCGAATCAAGACACAGGCACTGGAGCAGTTTCGGAATTAGCGCAGACTTTTTGAGAGCATTAAAGGGTGGCATTTACTTCCACCCCACAGACGAAGACCTGTCTGCGGGGACCCCGGCTTGATGAAAATGCCACCTTGCTGAGTGCATTCGGTCTACACCAATTCCGAAACTGCTGTAGGGAAGGGAAGCCGCAGCCCGGGCCGTGAATCGCGCACGCTCGCTGATCCCCGATCCCCGCGCCCAACCGCTGAAATCTAGAATCTACAAGTCTGAAAGCCAAAAGCTACAAGCTAGAAGCTAGAAGCTACTCCATCCACAGCGCGCTGGTAATAATCCGCGGATAGTAGCGGCTCGCCTTGCCTTCGCCCGACACGATCTGGTCGCAACACGCCCAGTATGAGCTGCCTTCCGTCTGCCATTTCACATGCGTCGCGTCGGCCTTGCGGAAAACCTCTGCCACCTTGGGGTCCTCGTCCAGGTGGAACACTCTCCGCGTCACGTGCATGAAGATCGAAATCTTGCTCATCCACGAGTTATTGCTCGTCGATGACAGCTTGATCCCGCCGTCGGCAAACAAATTCTGCCGCTCCGCATCCAGCAGCAGATTCCGGGTGTGCTCCTTCAGCGCGTCGTACATGCGCTTCTCTTCCGCACTGCCGAACACCTGCTCCAGCGTGCCGCCCGCAAATCCCGTCTTCACAAAATACAGCGGATACGCGCACCCCTCTACCGCCGGCAGAATCCGCGACCCATACCCAGGGTTCCCCTTCTCGAAGATCGCCGGCAGCACTCCATCCACCGCCTGGTCGCTCACCACGCCGGCCACCTTCACCGCCAGCTCCGTTGCCCGCTTTTCGTCCGCTGCCGCGCCCAGCTCTCGGAACAGCAGCGCAAGCGTGCGATAACTCGCCCAGCTCTTCACCGCGATGTACACGTTATTCCGCGTCTGCGCCAGCGAGTGGTCCAGCGAATCGTACGTCGTAATCTCCTGCCCGCCGGCAGTCCGCGTGCTGTCGTACTGCGCAAACCCCACGTCCCCGCCGCGGTTGATCATGCTCTCGAGGCACTGCTCCACCACGCCCCGGTTCCGCTTCAGCCACTCCACGTCGCGCGTCTTCGCCACGTAGCACCCGGCCACCAGAATCCAGTTGCACAGCTGCTCCTGCGTCATGTAGCTGAAGCATCCGGTCAGATTCGCCAGCTCGTAGCTGCTCCGCCCCTTCGGCGAAAAATTATTGTGCGCGCCCATGTCATGGCAAAAGCTCAGCCCGCCCGGCTTCGTGTCGTACGGCCGCGTCAGTTGCGCCTCATCTGGAGCCGGCGGTGCCTGCGACGGATCGGCCTGCCCCAGCGGCGCCGCCATCGCAATCTCCGTCTTGTACACCTTCACCTCGTCCGTGTAGCTGTACCGCCGCGCAAACGTGTCCAGCAAATTCCGCACCAGCCACGGATTGTGCTCGAGCTCCCAGAACACGTGATCCACCGCCAAGTCCAGCGTGTTCATCATGCAGTACTCGCCTTCGTTCACCACCCACAGCGGCTGCCCATCCACTTCGAGCAGTTGCGTGCTCCCGTAGTAGCTGTGTGTCGCGTGCGCGATAATGAACCGCTGATCGTCCGACAGCTTCGCTGCGTCCAGCTTCGCGTCCAGCGCCTCGGCACGTGCCGTCAGCTCGTCCGCGCCATCCAGCGCCGTCTTCAGCACGTCGCCCAGGCCCTTGTAATACCGCGCATACAAATACTTCCCATCCAGCCCGTTCGTCTGCGCGCCCTCCAGGTACGATCCCAGGGCGATCGTCAATCCATACTTCTTTCCCGCCGGGACTTCGAATCCGAATCCCGGACACGACCCCAGCAGGTGCACCGGGTTATATCGCTCGCGAACCCCGTCGCTCGCTGACCACCGCATGAACACAAACGGCTCCGTCTCCGCCGCCGCCTTCATGCCCGAAGACCAGTCCCACAGCTCCGCTGCTCCACCCGCCTCGCGCCTGAAAGCAAAACCCAGCCGCCCCGCTCCAAGATCGTCGTCCAGAATCCGCTCGCCCGGCCGCGCATGATTCAGCGCAAACATCGCCGTCCTGGTCTCGGTGCCCTTCGTGTTGTCCAGCACCAGCCGAGCCACCACCGCCGGCAGCAGCCCCTCGCGCATCCGGTCTACGTTTTCCTGGTCAGGGTCGGGGATCGACCCAAACGGCGAGTACACCGTAAACGTCAGACCATCCGCGCGCCACTCGTCCGTCGACCACCCATACGTCCGCGCAATCTCTTCCGTCTTGAACGGCTCCGCGTCCGGCTTCGCGTTCTGCTCCGACGGTCCCGCCTGCTCAACCAGGAACGCATCCGCCGCCCGGCTCACCGCTCCCACATAAAACGGCAGGCACTTCAGCGTCGCGCCCGAGTACCGGTCCCCCTCCTTAAACCCGACAAAAACCTCCTGGTCCCCCGGCTGCCCAATCTGCAGCCCAATCCCGCCGCGAGTCCCGAAGTTCCCGCAGGTAAAGCTCATGAATGCCCCCATGGGCGAGTGTTGCGCGTTGAACCTCAAGTCGTACGGGATCGGTCCACGTTTGGTCACAGATCTTCCTCGGGTAAAACGATTTTTGAACGCCAACCCAAAATACTAACCCATCCCCACAACTCCACGCCTCCGGATACTTCGTTCCCGGCGTTCGCCGCGGCGAAGTCTCGCGCCGAACAAACTTAACCGCCCGCCAGTCGCCCACCCACCCACGCTTGCCATCCTGAGCACAGCGCCCTGAACGCAGCCGCAGGCCCAGACGTTGCTTCCCGACCTGCATCAGGCTCGCTCTCGCAGGCCGGCGAACAATCACGAACCACTCGGAGTTTGCCACACGCCTCAACGATGTTCCGGGATGTGCAATTCTGACCAGCCCTCGCGCTTCATCCGGTTCAAAGTTGACTGATTCGCCGGTTTGCCTGGCCGCGCCCCTTCAGCGGTCGTGGTCATTCGATGCAAAGGAGAACGTTATGTCCCAACTTACGCTTGTCCTGATGATCGTTGGCGCCTTCGTCCTCGTTCTCGGAATTTTCATGGACGTGAGAGCCCACCTTGAGAATCGCGGTGAAGAACTGGCGCCTTTCCGCAATTATTTCGGAGCCGAATACGACCGCGACCTCCAGCGGCAAAGCTCCTGGAGCGACGGCGAGATCTCCTCTGACCGTCGAACTCGCTTCGAAGCTTTCAATGTGGGTCATAGCGGTGCCACTGGGCGCTATTCAAGTGGCAGCGGCACAATCCGGCGGAATCGCGACCGGGATTGATTCAGGAGTCATCCACCCCGCAACGATAGAGGACATTCCACCCGCGCTCTCTCTACGGCCCATTCATTCCTGCAGTGTGCAATTCTGCCCAGCATTCAAGCGCCTGGCCGCCCATGATCAATTGTGTGTAGGTTCCTTCCCGCATGGGAAGCCTCCCCATTCACCCTCTGTCGTCGCGGAAATC
>CAZANC010000097.1:0-11082 GCA_964486495.1 uncultured Occallatibacter sp. | reverse complement strand
TTCAGTTCCTCATCGACTGCGTACCCGGGCTCTCGCTTTCCGGCTTGAAGATTGTCGCCGATTGCGCCAACGGCGCCGCCGCTGCAATCGCGCCAGAGCTTCTGCGCCGGCTGAATGGCGATGGGCGCGCCGACGTCTCGCTCCTCAACATCGCACCCGACGGCCGCAACATCAACGCGCAATGCGGCGCGCTGCATCCCGAGTTCGTTGCGCGCGAAGTGAAAGCGCGCGGAGCGGATTTGGGTCTGACCTTCGATGGCGACGCTGACCGCTGCATGCTGGCCGGCGCTGAGGGCAACGTGATCAACGGCGACGCTATTCTGCTGATCGCCGCGCGCGATCTGAAGGCCCGCGGCATGTTGACCGGCGACGTGGTCGTAGCTACAACCATGTCGAACATGGGACTGGAAGCCGCTCTGAAGCACAGCGACATTCGCATGTTGCGGGCACCGGTGGGCGACCGCTACGTCCTCGAAATGATGCAGAAAGAAGATGCGGCTCTCGGCGGCGAACAATCGGGCCACATCCTCTTCCCGCACCTCGCCACAACCGGCGACGGTCTGCTGACCGCACTGGTCGTTCTCGACCTCCTGGCGCGCACCGGTAAATCGATCGGCGAGCTGACTGCGGATCTCAAAGTCTTTCCGCAGGTGATCGTCAACGTGAAAGTGCGCGAGAAAAAGCCGCTCGACGCAATTCCGGCCGTTGTCGACGCCATCCGCGCAGCCGAATCAGAACTGGCGGATACGGGCCGCGTGGTGATTCGCTACTCCGGCACCGAGCCCCTGGCGCGCGTGATGATCGAGGCAGAGAGCGAAGAAGCGATGCGGCGTCACGCGGAAACAATTGCGGCGGCGATCCGCAGCGAACTCGGCGCGTAATCCGCAACTGCCGTCTGGATGCGCCCTGCCGCAAGCTTGTATCCTCATTCCATGCCCCGCTTCCCTGCCGGTCAGACGTTGCTCATCGACGCCGACGATACGCTCTGGGAAAATAACATTTACTTTGAGCGCGCGATTGCCGCATTCATCAGCTTTCTCGACCATCACGAGTACTCGCCTGCGGAAGTGCGGCAAACTCTCAACCAAGTCGAGCGCGAAACGATCCTGACCCACGGCTACGGGCTTTCGAGCTTCACGCGGTCGCTCGTTGACTGCTTCGAGCGCCTGAGTCCAGCGCCTGTGACCGAGGACAAACGCGAGCGCATTCGCGAATTCGCACGGTCGATCGCCGAGCAGGAGATTGAGTTGCTGCCCGGCGTGGCTGAAACGCTCAAAGACCTCGCCGGTCGTCACCACCTGATCCTGATGACCAAGGGCAACCGCGCGGAGCAGGCCGACAAGCTGGCCCGCTCGGGGCTGGCGCCTTACTTCGCGGCGGTCGAAATTCCCGCCGAGAAGGATCCGGCAGCTTACCGCGACGTAGTCCTTCGCCAAAACATTGAAGCGCGGAGCGCCTGGATGATCGGCAACAGCCCCAAAAGCGACATCAATCCCGCGCTCGCAGCCGGCCTGCACGCGGTGTTTCTTTTTCACAAGGACACATGGGTGCTGGAGCACGCGGCCGTCGACAAAGCGCCCGAAGGCCAGCACCTCATCGAGCTCGACTCGTTCGCAAAACTACGTGAAATCTTTTGAGCCGCCCGACGCTGGCCGTCCAGATTTTCGGCACTGGTAAAGTTTTTCCGCGCCTTGACGAACGCTACTCCGGTAAATATCATCGGCTTTCCTTCTTGCGGGTCCCCTTGGCTCGGTCTTCGTTGGCTTTTCCGGAATCATTCATTACTTTCAGAGGGAGTTTTTTCGATGTCAACTCCACGAGTCTCCGCCTGTCTTTGCGCCCTTGGTTGCGCCTTGCTCCTGAATGCGCAGACGCCGCCGACTGCCTACACAATCACCCAGTCAATTGGAACGGCTGGAGCCACGTCCACTGTTTACCGCAGCGGCGCAAAGGCACTCGTTGACTTCATCCAACCGGCACAGGCCGGCACGCCCGCCTCACGGTCCTACAACTTTTATGACCTCACGGCCGGAACGAATACCTCCTGGAATCCTGATGCGAGCCCCATCCAGTGCAGCGTGGCCACGTTCACCGGTGACTGGGGCGACCCCTTCTCCATGACCGCCGATGTGAACGCGGGCATCGCCAAGGGCGAATTGAACCCGGCGGGCACTGAAACGATCGACGGCATCTCCGCTCAGATTTATGCGGGCACTACGCAAGGGGTCGATCTCAAGGCGTGGCTCGACCAAAAGGACTCGCTCGTGATGCGCGTTCAGATGGGCGGGCCGAACGCTCCTCCCTTGACCATGGTCGACATCACTAAAGTCTCATTCGCCACGCCGCCCGCATCGCGCTTCATCTTGCCCGCCGCCTGCGCCGGCGTCAATCCGCCGCCCACCGCAGCCGAGCTCATGGCCGCAGAAACCGGCGACGATGGCGCAAACTGGGTCAATGCCATCTACGGCCCCGGCTCCACAAACTCATGCTCCATCCTTGTCCGCGTCGTTGCCGCCAAGACGATGGCGCCAATTAACCGCAAGTTCCAGACCGCGATCGACACCACCTACGACCAAAACAACCCGACTCCGCCGCACTACGAATTTGGCGTAGGCAATGACGGCACTTCGACGTATTCCGGCGGCGGACTTCACGAGATCACGAATCAGATCCACAACGGCATGCTCCGCATTGACAATCCGCCCGCCTACTTCATGTTTGGCGTGAACATCCCCACTCCCAACCACGGCGCCGATGTCGGCCTCATCTACCGCCAATGCTTTGCTCCAGTCACCATGCTCTATTACGTGGTCAAAGACCCCGCCAACCCGGCCGACGGCGGCGACTGGCTCTACGCAAAATCCGGCAAGTACGCGGTTCCGCCAACGCAGTAGGCGGTTTGCTTCAGGCGCAGAGATTTTCCAGCCCCACCTGCACTCGACGCGCGAGACCGCGCCGATCTGCGCCCGCGGTACGCTCGTGAGAAAATGAAAGAGCCGAAGTCTTCTTGAGGAGCTGCTTGTCAGCACGTTCCTCGTGAACCACAAATCAATCAGCTCAAATCCGGCCCACAGGCGCGGCAGCCCGAGTGTGGCCTGGGCAAAAGTAGCAAGAGCAAAGAATGGGAAGCAAGAACAAAGAATGATCAGTGTCAGCAATGTCACCATGCGCTACGGCTCGAAGGTCCTCTTCGAAGACGTCAGCACAGCCTTTACGCCCGGCCGCCGATACGGATTGACCGGGCCAAACGGCTCCGGAAAGTCCACCTTCATGAAGGTTCTCGCCGGCGAGCTGGAGCCGCAGAAGGGCACAGTGGTGCGCCCGCGCAAGCTCGGCGTTCTCCGCCAGGATCAGTTCGCCTTCGACGCCTATCGCGTCATCGACACGGTCATCATGGGCAACAAGCCGCTGTGGGCGGCCCTCGAAGAGCGCGACCGCATCTACGCCAAGCCCGAGATGTCCGACGAAGACGGCATGCGCCTGGGCGAGCTCGAAGGCACGATCGGCGATGAGGACGGCTACACGGCCGAAAGCGACGCTGCGGTGCTGCTTGACGGCCTGGACATTGCCGAGCCGTTGCACGATCGCAAGATGGGCGAGCTGCAGGGCGGGCAAAAAGTCCGCGTACTGCTGGCGCAGGCGCTCTTCGGCAAACCGCCCGCGCTTCTGCTTGACGAGCCGACAAACTACCTCGATCTCGACTCCATCCATTGGTTGCAGGACTTCCTCTCCAGCTACGACGGCACCATGATCGCCATCTCGCACGACCGCCATTTTCTCAATTCCGTCACCACGCACACCGCAGACATCGACTACCAAACGATCATCACCTACACCGGCGGCTACGACGACATGGTGATGGCCAAGACGCAGATTCGCTCCACCCTCGAGTCACAAATCGCGCAGCGCGAAAAGAAGATCGCCCAGCTCAATGAATTCATCGCGCGTTTCGCCGCGGGAACGCGCTCCAGCCAGGTGACGAGCCGGCGCAAGGAGGTGGAGCGCCTGCATTCCAATGAGCTTGCGCGCTCCAACATCCAGCGGCCATACATTAAATTCGATCAGGTCCGGCCCAGCGGCAAGCACGTTCTTGAGTTCAAGCATCTGTCGAAGTTCTACGGCGATCTCAAAGTCATCGATGGATTTACCGCCAACATTCTGCGCGGCGAAAAGATCTGCCTTATGGGCCGCAACGGCGCCGGAAAAACCACCTTGCTGAAGAGCCTGCTGGCCAACTACCCAGGCCTGGCCGAGAAGGGTTTCACGATCGATTCCGGCTCGGTCTTCTGGGGACACGAGGCGCAGGTGGGCTACTTTCCGCAGGACGTCGGCGCGACGATCGAGCACGGCATGACAGTAGCCGACTGGCTGCACCAGTGGAACCCCGGCGCGCACATCGAGGACATTCGCGGCATCCTGGGCCAGATGCTCTTCTCCGGCGAGGAGGGCTCCAAGCCCACGAAGGCACTCTCAGGCGGCGAACAGGCGCGCCTCGCCTTCTGCAAGATCATACTCACCAAGCCCAACATCCTCATCTTTGACGAACCGACCAACCACCTCGATCTCGAAGCCATCAACGCGCTCAACATCGCGCTGCAACGGTACGAGGGCACGGTCCTGCTGGTCACACACGATCACGATCTCATCGACGAAGTGGCGACGCGCCTGTGGATCTTCCATGACGGCGGCATTGAGGACTTCCAGGGGCCGTACGAGGAGTGGAAGGGCAAGCACAACTAAATAAGCTCGACGATGAGTGCATTGTTCAGCTAGAGTAATCAGCCAAATCCAGAATATTGCACAAATGGTATACTAACCCATGCCATGGGCCGTAGGATTTCTCGACGAGGAAACCAAGGCAGCCCTTGACGCCTTTCCTCTCGATATCCGCGCCAGCTTTCAGCGCATCGTAGAACTGATTCAAGCTAACGGCCTGGAGCGCGTTCGCGAGCCTTACCTGAAGCGTCTGGAAGGGCCGCTCTGGGAAATGCGCCTGAAGGGCAAGATTGGAATTGTCCGCGCCGTTTACGTATCGGCAACCGGCATGCGCATCGTCGTGGTACATGTCTTTGCCAAGAAAACGCAGAAGACGCCACGCAAGGAAATCGTGAAAGCCCTGAAGAAGGCCAAGGAGGTTCAATGAAGACGAAATTCATCCCCGTGGAAAACTCGTTCAAGAAGTGGAAGAAGGATCCGAAGTACGTTGCAGCCTACAATGCGTTGGAAGCGGAATTCGCTCTCGCCTCGGCCATGATCAAGGCCCGAGCGGACGCTGATATGACGCAGCGGCAGGTCGCCAAAGCGATGGGGACCACTCAAGCCGTAATAGCGCGCCTCGAAAGCGGCAAGGTCCTGCCCTCGACCCGCACGCTCGAGCGTTTTGCAAAGGCCACCAAAACCCGCCTGCGCATCAGCTTCACCCGGGAAACGCTGAGCCGCGCAACCGCTCGCTAGATCCCGCCCACGTTTCACCCAGGTCCGGCCCTTCAGGCTCGAAAGCCGGGTGCTTCGCAGCTCAGAACGAATTGCAACAGTTCAAACTCTCTTGATTCAATTAGCATGGTGAAGCATGGCAAGGCTGGGCGCATTCTGTTTTCCGGGGACGGGGCATCTGAACCCAATGACCGCGCTGGCTCGCCGCCTGCAGCAGCGTGGGCATTCAGTGGTCATCTTTGGAATCGCCGATGTGGAGTCCCGCGTGAGGGCGGCGGGAATCGATTTCTGCCTGATCGGCCAGAGCGACTACCCTCCGGGAACGCTCGAAAAACTTGACCATCAATTGGGCGAGATGACGGCTCTCGAGGTCCTTCGCTTCACGATGGAGCGGATCAGCAACACCGCGCGCATGGTGCTTCGCGACGGACCTGAGGCGGTTCGCAACGCTAACTTGGATGCCCTGTTAAACGATGAAACCGAAATGGCCCACAACATCGCGGAATATCTTGGTCTGCCTTTCATCTCGCTTGCGCTCATTCCGCCGTTGGTGAATGACAATCGGTATCCACCGTTTTACTTTGGCTGGTCGGGAAGCCAGAAATGGTGGGCCCGCCTGCGCAATGAGATTGCCATTCGCGTCCTCACTCGCGTAGCGGCGCCGATCTTTGACGGAGTCAACGAATACCGCGCGGCGTGGGGACTGAAGTTGGGGGTTCCTGCAGAAGGACTATCGAAGCTCGCGCAGATCACGCAGTTGCCGAGGGCGCTTGAGTTTGACATCGAACCTTTGCCTCCGCACCTCTATTACACGGGGCCGTTTGTTGACGCTCGGCAGCGGCCCGTCGTGGACTTTCCGTGGGACCGGCTGGATGGCCGCCCACTCGTCTTCGCATCTCTGGGCACGCTGCAGAATCGATCGCTGGATATCTTCCGCAGAATCGCCGAGGCATGCGCGGGACTGAATGTTCAACTGGTGATCTCGCTCGGCGGCGGCCTCGAGCCGGAACGGCTCGGCGCTCTCAGCGGCGATCCGCTCGTGGTGCGATTCGCTCCGCAGTTGGAGATCGTCAAGCGAGCCTCGCTGGTCATTACGCACGCCGGGATCAATACGGTTCTGGAGTCGCTGGCGGAGGGCGTGCCCCTGGTGTGCATCCCATTGGGCAACGACCAGCCGGGAGTTGCGGCGCGCGTCGCCGCGCACGCAGCAGGCGTCGTGGTGCCGCCGCGCAAAGCAAATGCAAAACGCCTGCGTTCCGCCGTGCGTGCCGTCCTCGAAGACGAATCCTATCGATGCGCGGCGCGCAAAATACAGGCCGCGATGTCCGAGATCGACGGACTCGAGCTGGCTGCCGACATTATCGAAGACGTGCTGAAGATAGGGCCTGGAGCCCGCGCTCAGGCGAGGACAAGCCAGAATCTGGCCTCTGCGACCTGAGATTTCGCGCCTCTCACACCACAGATTCCAACAACAGATTCAACTCTATTTGCGCGGCCCAACGCAATGCGATCCACGCGACCGCGCATAGCTCACTTGCCGCGAAGGCGATTTCCATCAATTGACCTCAGCCACGGGTTAGCGACCCCACTAGCTGGGAATTCCTGAGTTCTTGAGTGAAACTGAGCAAAATTGAACAGTCTTTAAAGTGTTGCCGCCGCACCATTGGTCGCAGGTGCCCCCCCAACGGCGGCGGCAGCGATGCCAGCTTATTCGGCAAAATTCCCCGAGGGCAGCACCCCTTCTCACGATGCCGCCGCCCCTCTCAGAGGCTTGATGACTTGATCCGGCCGGCCTTTTTCATAGTGCAAAAGTGCACATCCATCCCAACCTGGTTGGGAGTAGATTCGGGCAATGATGAGCATCTATATGCGCCGCATTCGTAAGCTCGGACCCCTGGTGGGGGGTATGGTAGCGTCCGCTACAGGGTGCTTCGCATTGATAGGCGGCTTCCTGGTGGCAGCAACGGGACAAGAAAAACCGGACGCGAGGTCATCCATGCGCGCCGACGCCAAATCCATCAAACCATTGGAGGGTATCGGCGTCGCACTCTTCCTTCTGGCCTTTGTCGCGAGTGAGGCTGGGGCGACGATTGTGGCGTTTCGCCGCTGATCTCGACCTGCAGTTTTGGAACACTTTCCTTGGTGCTTAACAGGATTGCTCTGAGGTGCCTGCAATGTCCACATCGGACATCTCTGTAAATTCGCAACCGATCACCGCGATCCTGCGCGATGCTCGGACTCCGATTTTCGGAGGAACAACGTCATTCACCAAGCAACCGGCTACCATCCGTTCACTTCCGATTCAGGTAGCGGTCATCGGGAACCACCTACCCCGGCAATGTGGAATCGCAACCTTCACAACCGATCTGAGCGATGCAATCACCGCTGAGTACGGAGCTGCGGGATTGTCGGTTGTGGCCGTTAACGACCCGAAGTCCTCGTATGCTTACCCTGCGCGAGTACGACTCCAGATCGCCGAAGATGACATTTCGTCGTATCGGGTAACCGCCAAGGTCCTCAATGCCCGCGGCGTCGATTTAGTGTGTTTGCAGCATGAGTATGGAATCTATGGGGGCCTGGCTGGCAGTTATGTCCTGCAGCTGCTTAAGTACCTCAACATGCCGGTCGTAACAACTCTGCATACGGTACTTCGCGAACCAGACGCCGGCCAGCGCTGGGTCATGCAGGAAATTGCCCGGCGCTCTGATCGTCTTATTGTCATGAGCGAGCACTCTTCTCGCGTTCTGCAAAGCGTATTTCGAGTCCCAGCCGAAAAGATCGACCTTATTCCCCATGGCATCCCCGACTTACCCTTTGTGGAGCCGGAGGTTTACAAGGAGGAGCTTGCCGTCGCGAAAAAGCTTGTATTGCTTACCTTCGGCTTGCTGTCTCCCAACAAGGGATTCGAGAGCGTGATTCGCGCCCTGCCGCGCATTCTCGCCCGGCACAAGGACGTTGTGTACATCATCGCGGGCGCAACCCACCCGCACGTCAGGGCTCGTGAGGGTGACAGATACCGGGATCAGTTGCAGGCGCTGGCCAGGCAACTCGGCGTTGAGCGAGAGGTAATCTTCCACAACCGGTTCTTCAGCCCCGAGGAAATGGCCTCGCTGGTAGGTTCGGCCGACATTTACATTACGCCTTACTCCAACGAGGCACAGGCTGTATCGGGAACCCTCGCCTATGCCCTGGGCGCCGGAAAGGCGATCATTTCCACTCCCTACTGGCACGCCGCCGAACTCCTCGACGATGGGCGCGGTACGCTGGTTCCTTTTGAGGATCCTGCTGCTATCGCAGCCGCGGCAATTGAGCTCCTTGACAAGGATGCAGAACGCCACGCAATGCGCAAACGCGCCTACGTCTATGCCCGCAAGATGGTCTGGAACCGGGTAGCCCAGTCGTATATGCACTCTTTCGCATGGGCTCACGCGCGTCACATGCAACCTGCGCATCTCAAGTTTCCCACCACGGCTGTCGAGACGATCGCTACCAGCCCGCTTCTAAGCGCCTAAGCGCTGTGCCAGCGCGGGCATTTCGTCCGAGAAGCAAGGAATCTCTTCTCGAATTTTGCAGCAGGCTATTTCGCGCTGGCCGGCGGCACAATCCCGTTCATCCGTAGATACTCCACCATCTGGCCGTAGTGGTCGAATGCGTGTGCAACACCGAACGCCGCGAGCGTTCCGCGCGTCCACATGCCCGGCTCCGGCAGTTTAACCACTTCAAACGCGTTGGCGGGCGTCAATGTGGCGATGGCCTTGTGCGCAAAGGCAAACGAGCCCGCCAGCGCGGCCACCACGTCGTCTTTCTTCGTCAGCTTCGGCAGCCCCTCCATGTCCACGTCCGGCTTAAGGCCGCTGACGACACTGTAAAAAAAGTAGTTGGCCTGCGCCACATGGGTCGCCTGCTGTGCGAACGTCCTCACCGTCGCGAATTCGGTCTTTTGCCCCGGCACAAAGATCGCCTGGCTCGGAGCGAAGTCGAACTTATCGGCCGGCATGGCCTTCACCGCGCTCATCATCTCGCTTTCAATAATGCTCAATTGCGAATCGAGGGCATCGCCCGGCGCGGCAATCGTGCCGGCTGCCGGCCCACTCGCTGTGCCGCCCGCCTGCCCTGCCGCCATCATCGAACCCAGCCCCAACAAACAACACGTTGCCATCCACCGAATGTGCATCGCAATCCTCCAGATCAAATTTGGCCTACGAGAGTTCACAGGTTAGCAGACGGAGGCACGGCCAAGCATTCACGTCCGTCGCGCAGCCTCTTCGTACACCCGCACATACTCCTTTGCCGGGCCTCGCCAGCTGTGATCGCGCGCCATTCCGTTGCGCATCAGGCGCGTCCAGCTCTTCTTGTCGCGGAAGGCTTCAATCGCACGATCGATCTCGGCAAGCAGGTCTTGGGGATCGAATCCCGCGAACTTGAAGCCCGTGCCCGTCCCCTTCTTCGCGTCCCACTCTTCGATCGTGTCGTCCAGGCCGCCGGTGGCTCGCACAATCGGCACGGTACCGTATTTCAGCGAGTAGATCTGGTTCAGGCCGCATGGTTCGTAAATCGACGGCATCAGAAACATGTCGGAGCCGGCCTCGATCTTGTGCGCCAGCACCTCGTCGTAGCGAATCTGCACCGCGATGTTGGCTGGATTGCGAAAGGCCCAGCCTCGGAAGAGGTTCTCGTAGTAAGGGTCGTGGGTCCCCTGCGCCACCACCGCAACATCGCGCTCGGCAATCTCCTCCGCGATCTCGGCCAGAATGTCGAAGCCCTTCTGTTTGGCGAAGCGCGAGACGATTCCGATCACCGGGCTCGTTTCCGGCACGTTCTCCAGGCCGAATGCGTGCAGCAGATCGGCGCGGCAGGCGCGCTTGCCTTCAAGATTTTCCGGCGAGTAGTGCGCGGCGAGGTGACCGTCCGTAGCCGGGTTCCAGAGCGCGTAGTCAACGCCGTTCAGGATGCCGTGCAAGTCCGCCGCGCGCTTCAAAAAAATGCCGTCGAGCTGTTCGCCGAACTCCGGTGTCTGAATCTCCTCGGCATACTTCTTGCTGACAGTTGTCAGCCGGTCACTGAACACCACCCCGCCTTTGAGAAAGTTGAAGTGGTCGTACTGCTCCAGCTTATCCATGGTGAAAACTTCCCAGGGAAGGAGCAGTTCCTCGGTGGTCCTGGGCGGAAAGGCACCCTGGTAGGCGGCGTTATGAATCGTCAGCACCGACGCGGCGTCGCGTAGGTCGGGGTCGTCCAGATAAGTGGTGCGCAAGTAGACAGGAATGAGCGCGGCTTGCCAGTCGTGGACATGAAAAACGTCTGGCACGCCGAGCCGTTTTGAAGCCTCGATGACGGCGCGACAGAAGAGGCCAAAGCGCTCCGCATTGTCGGTATAGTCGGCGCCGCTCGGCCCATAAAGTTCTTTGCGGTCAAAGAGTTCTGGGCAATCGATAAAGTAATACCGCACCCCGTCGCGTTTGCCGGCGTCCACCACGCCGACGAACCGGTTGTAGGAGCGGAATGGAATGGTGAGGAATTGAATCGCGTATTTCGGCTCGCCCCCGATGTGCTTCCGCACTCGCGCATAAAACGGAAGAAACACGGCCACCTGATGCCCGAGCTTGACCAACTCACGAGGCAGCGCGCCCACCACGTCAGCCAGTCCGC
>CAZANC010000096.1:0-11147 GCA_964486495.1 uncultured Occallatibacter sp. | reverse complement strand
CTGGGCCAGATTGCCCGGCGAGCGCATAACAGCAAGGAGTACTTCATCCTGGAGAAGGATGGGATTCCTGTGATCGGCATCATGGCGGCCGATGAGATGGAAGATTATCTTGAGCTGCGCGACCGCAAGGTCAAGTCGTCCATCGCGGCAAGCGGGAGGGACCGTGCATCCGGCAAGACGCGGCCCGCTGCGAAGCTGCTTGCTGAGTTGCGGCGGAGCGCCATAAGAAAGACGGCCTAGTTCCGGCCTCGCCCATGGTCGCGCCCGCGTACTCCGTCCTCACGACCTCGCACTTTGACCGGCTGATGAAGAAGCTGGCGCCCAAGCATCCTGAGCTTGCGGAGCGATTTGAACAGGCAATCGCGATCCTCTCCGTTGACCCCTACAACAAGAGCGGTAAACACGCGATCAAGAAACTTGTCGGGGTTTCGGCTGGAGAGGGTCAGTATCGGCTACGCTCGGGGCGATTTCGCTTCCGGTACGACGTCGAGGGCACTGAGGTGGTGCTCCATTACTGCGGGCTGCGGCGGGAAGATACCTACTGACTTGGCTCCTGGGTCTCAACCGCGAGACCGAGGATCCCGGCCGCAATTTCCTCATTTGGCCGGGATTTCAACCGCACCCCGAGCGAGTCTGCCCCGTCGCCTGGCGGCTAGAATCATGACTAGCCATGTCTGAATTCACGCACCTGCATTTGCATACGGAGTACTCGCTGCTGGACGGCGCCTGCGATGTTTACAAGCTCGTTGATCGCGTGGCGGCGCTGGGTCAGAAGTCCGTCGCAATGACGGACCACGGAAACATCTACGGAGCGGTACATTTTTTTGACGCGGCCAAGGAAAAGGGGATCAAGCCGATCCTGGGCTGCGAGCTTTACGTGTGCAAGGCCGAGAATCATCGCGCCGAGGCGGCCAGGAACGGGAATGATTCAGGCGGCTTGAGCCTGCCGTCGCCCGGAGCCTCGAGAAAAGACGAGTACAACCACCTGCTGGTGCTCGCCCAGAACGAAGAAGGATACCAGAACCTGATCCGGCTGACTTCTGAGGCGAGCCTGCACGGTTTCTACCGGCGGCCACGGGTGAGCAAGAAGTATCTGGCGGAGAATTCGAGGGGGTTGATTGGATTCTCCGGCTGCCTGAGCGGCGAGTTGTGCGAGGTGCTGGGCGACGAGAACCTGGACTCAGCGGAGAGATACCTGAAGGCCAAAGCTGTGGCGCGTCAGTACGAAGACATCTTCGGCAAGGGAAACTTCTTCCTCGAGATTCAGGACCAGGGGCTGGAGGCGGAGAAGAAGATTCTGGCGGATTTGTACCGCTTGGAGCGCGACCTGGAAATTCCGTTGGTGGCGACGAACGATTCGCACTACCTGTGCGGCGAAGACTCGCATGCGCACGATGTGATGCTGTGTGTCCAGACGGGCGCGAAGATCCACGAGCCGAATCGATTCAAGTTCGACAGCGATCAGTTTTTTGTGAAGAGCGCAGACGAGATGGCGCGCGTGTTCAAGGATTCGCCGGCGACGCTTGCGCGGACGATGGAGATTGCCGAGCGATGCAACCTGAAGCTGCACAAGGTGGACACTCCATTTCCGGATTTCGCTGTGCCGCAGGGACACACGGTGGACAGCTATTTCGAGGAAGTGTGCCGCGCGGGGATGAAGAAGCGGATGGAAACTGCGGTGCGGCAACTTGAGCTGCGCGGAGTGAGGCGCGCGACTCCGGATGAGTATGAGTCGCGGCTGAACTTCGAGATCGGCATCATCAAGCAGATGAACTACTCCGGTTATTTCCTGATCGTGTGGGATTTTATCAAGTACGCGCGCGATCACGGGATTCCGGTGGGGCCGGGACGCGGATCGGCGACAGGGTCGCTGGTGGCGTACGCGATGGAGATCACCAACATCGATCCGCTGCAGAATGTGCTGCTCTTCGAGCGGTTCCTGAACCCGGAACGCATCACCATGCCCGACATCGACGTGGATTTCTGCATGAACCGGCGCGGAGAAGTGATCGAATACGTGACGCGCAAGTACGGGCGCGAGCAGGTGGCGCAGATCATCACGTTCAACACGATGGCGGCCAAGGCGGCGATCAAGGATTGCGGACGCGCGCTCGACATGCCCTATGGCGACGTGGATCGCATTGCGAAGCTGGTACCGCTGACGGTTGGCATGACGTTGGATCGGGCGCTGGAAGAATCACCGGATCTGCGCAAGGCCTACGACAGCGACAAGCAGGTGCGCGAACTGATTGACACGGCGAAGAAGCTGGAGGGGCTGGTGCGCGGAGCGGGCGTGCACGCGTCGGCGGTGGTGATTGCGCCGCGCCCGCTCACGGAGCTGGTGCCGCTGAACCGGACCAAGAACGATGAAATCGTGACGGCCTACGACATGAAAGCCGTGGAGAAGATGGGCCTGCTGAAGATGGACTTCCTCGGCCTGACTACGCTGACAGTGATTTCCGATTGCCTGAAGCTGATTGAACAGACGCGCGGCGAGAAGTCGGACATCGATCTGCTGCCGATGGATGATCCGGAAACGTTCAGGCGCGTGTTTCACACCGCGCTCACGTCGGGGGTGTTTCAGTTTGAGTCGGGCGGGATGCGCGACGTGCTGCGGCGCTATAAGCCGGACACAGTGGAGGACCTGACGGCTCTGAATGCGCTCTACCGGCCGGGGCCGATGGACATGATCGACGACTTTGTCGAACGCAAGTGGGGGCGGCGCAAGGTGGAGTTTCTGCTTCCGGAACTCGAGGCGATTCTGAAGGATTCGCTGGGCGTGATCGTCTACCAGGAACAAGTAATGCGCATTGCCAACGTGCTGGCGAGCTACTCGCTGGGCGAAGCGGACATTCTGCGGCGCGCGATGGGGAAAAAAGATCCCAAAGCGATGGCGGAACAGCGGAACCGCTTTATCACGGGCGCGGCCAAACTGGGGCATCCGAAGGCGGCGGTGGACGAAATCTTCGAGCAGATGGCGAAATTTTCAGGGTACGGATTCAACAAGTCGCACTCGGCGGCATACGCGCTGGTCGCGTACCAGACGGCGTATTTGAAAACGCACTATCCGGTGGAGTTCATGGCGGCGCTGCTGACGTCGGAGACGTCGAAACCCGACAGCGTGGTGAAGTACATCGGCGAATGCCGCGAGATGGACATTCGCGTGGAGCCTCCGGACGTGCAAGTGAGCGGCGCGCAGTTCACGCCGCACACGATCGAGGATCGTCAGGCGGTACGCTTCGGGCTGGCAGCGGTCAAGAACGTCGGCGGCAATGCGATCGAGTCGATTTTGAAGGCGCGCGCGGAGGCCGGCGGGCGATTCAAGAGCTTTTGGGAGTTTTGCGAGAAGGTCGATTTGCGGTTGATGAACAAGCGCGTGATCGAGTCGCTGATCAAAGCGGGCGCGCTGGACTCGCTGGGTACGCGCGGGCAGTTGATGGCAGCCGTGGACAAGGCGATGGAGCGCGCACAGAAGACGCAGCGCGATGCGGAGCAGGGGCAGAGTGGATTGTTCGGGCTGTTCGACGAAACGCCGGCGCGCGGACGCGAGGCTGACGCACTGCCCGTTGCCGCCGATTGGGAAGAGAGCGAGCGTCTGGCGAACGAGAAGGAAGTGCTGGGGTTCTTCGTGTCGGGGCATCCGCTGGACAAGTATGCCGAAAAGCTGCGCAACCTGACCGGCGTGATCACGGTGGCCGAGGCGCTGGAGCGCAAGCCGCCGGAGCGGCGGTGGGGCGCGCAGGCGGACGTGGCGGACGAGATTCAGGTGGCGGGAATCATTCATGGGCTGCGCGTGCAGAAGAGCCGGCGCGATCAGCGCCTTTACGCTCAGGCTTCGCTGGAAGATGCGACGGGCAAAATCGAGTTGATCTGCTTTGCGCGCGACTACGAGCGGCTGGCGCAGCAGCTCAAGATAGAGGCGCCCGTGCTGGTGCGCGGCACGCTGATGGGCGATGAGGACGCGGCGCCGAAGATCGCTGTGAGCCAGGTGCAGGCGCTCGAAGAGGTGCAGGTGAAGCTCCCCGGCGGCGTGCGCATACGCATCAATCTCGATCGCGCGACGGATGAGATGCTCGCCGCACTGAAAAGCGCCGCGGACGGCGCGCCCGGGCCGGGAAAAGTGATGCTGCAGTTTGAAAAAAAGGGCGAGTACGCGGTAATCCTGGAGCCGGAAGGAATGAGCGTGGCGGCGGATCGCGGCTGGGTGGAGCGCGTAGAAGAGCTGGCCGGCAAGGGTTCCGTGCAGGCGGTGGGTTGACAATTGAAAGGTGTCAACTCGCAATTGCTTTGAGTTCCCTCTCAGTGCCGCGAACTTGTTTCCTTGACGCAATTTGAAACATGCAAGAGCCCGCGTCAAGACGCTCCGGAAAATTCGGGGGAGGTTCTGTGAGCGCAAGTGAGTTGAGTTTTGAAGGCAGAATTACGCGACACGATCCATCCAATAACAAGGAGTCAGTATGCTCTTATTTCTTCGTCGCAACAAGTACTTGCCGTCGCTGCTCATCCTGTTCTTCGCTTCACTTCTGAATGCTCAATGGGCGCCACTCGTCTCCGATCCCGGTGCGGCTCAGCGGATTGCGTGGTGGCGCGAAGCACGGTTCGGCATGTTCCTTCACTGGGGTGTCTACTCGATCCCAGCCCGCGGCGAATGGGTGCAGTGGTCGGAGCAGATTCCGGTCGACCAATACGCCAAACTGGCTGACCAGTTCCATCCCGAGCACTTTGACCCAGACGCGTGGGCGAGCATCGCGAAAGCCGCCGGCATGAAGTATATGGTTCTGACCGCTCGCCACCATGACGGCTTCGCTCTGTTCGATGATCCCGGCAGCAGCTTTACCGCGATGAAATCCGCAGCTCATCGTGACATTGTGGCCGATTATGTAAAGGCTGTGCGCCGGGCCGGGCTCGGCGTGGGGCTTTATTATTCTCCGCTCGACTGGCGCTTCCCCGGGTTTTTCTTCCCTGGCATTTACCAGCCAAACGCCATCGAGCTCCGCGAACAGTATCAGCGACAGATCGACGAGCTTGCCAGCCACTACGGAAAGTTGGACATCTTATGGTTCGACGGCGGCGGCAATGAGTGGCTGGGTTTTGGAGGCGCCGAGTTTACCGGCCGCGGCTGGCAGGCCAGACCCAAGGACAAGCCGTACGCAGGCACCTTCGACTGGCAGGACGTGAAGACCGTCGCTCATCTGCGCGACTTGCAGCCAGGAATCATTTTGAACGACCGGACGAATGCACCCGCTGATTTCCGCTCGCGCGAGGGCGATGGTGCGCTTGGCGATTTTGATAATCAGCACCCGTGGGAGTTATGCACGACCATCACCGAAGGTCCCTGGGGCTACGACCCCGATGCCAAGATCAAGCCCTTTGCGCAGTTGCTTCGGCTGCTTGTGGGCGCAGCAGGACGCGACGGCAATTTTATACTTAACGTAGGACCGCGCTCCGATGGCCAGATCGATCCGGCTCAGGCGGCGCGATTGCACGAGATCGGTGACTGGCTCAAGGTGAATGGCGAGAGCATCTACGGCACGCGTGGCGGACCTTGGCTCCCCGGCGAGTACGGCGTGTCCACGCATAACGGAGCGCTGGTATACGTGCATGTTCTGCACCCGCCGCCGGATTCCGTGCTGGTCCTGCCCACCTTGCCTGTTCGCATCGTCAAGGCCGCTATTCTTCAGGGAGGTGCCGTTTCATTCCAGCAGACCGATGCAACACTTTCTCTCAAATTGCCGCCGACTCCTCCCGGCGCCGTCGATACTGTAATCAGGCTTGAACTGGCGGAGCCTTGGATCACCAGCGCTGTGGTCCCGGTTCCAAAGCCGTAGCCTGAGCGCCTGGTTGTGGCTCGCGCTGGAGTGCGCGCAGCCTATCCGCTACGCGCCCTCAAAATCATCTCGACCCATTCCTACTTCGCAGCCGGCGCCGCCACCACCTTCGTAAACGTCGACTCCAGATCGGACGTCCACGTGTTTCCTCCATCTGTTGACGATTCATATTTGAGCGTGTATTGCGTCTTGGAAATCTCCTTCTCAGTCAAGCGTGTCTTTATCGGCTGACCTTGTATCATCGAGTCGGTTATCCAAGTCCAAGTGTCGCCGCTAACATTTCCTTTGGCCGTGATCTGTTCGCCCCAACTGTCGAATGCGTTGTAGGTGTACATTTTTGTTTCCGGATCATATCCCAATACGGCCATGATCTTAAAGGCGCCGGCGGGCGATTTGTTATCCGAATGGCCCTCAATAAAAAATCCTCCGGCCACCCACTCCCAACTTTGGGTTGAAGACACCGGTCCTTCCATGCCGTGCGCGGTGGATTTGCCCTCTTCTTTCCAGTTACCAACAAAATATGCGAGCCGCTTCACCTCTGGTCCTGGTTGCGGCGGTCCTTGCGGAGCCTGCGCCCGAATCGAAACTCCCAGCAACAAAACACAAATCGCAACTGACCCGATTATCCGTTTCATCTGAGATCTCCTTCCAAATTTGCACTGCACCCGACAGCCTTTATTATTGGGCGGCAGGCGGTTGCCATAGTTCCACCTTGTCGCATTTCATCAAAATGTATGCGGCGTATCCAATCGGAGTCCAGCGACCGGAAAGCCTCGGGCGTAGACTCGATTGTAAAGCGCATCCAAGGTGAGTTTTATGACGTAAATTGTGACGTAAAGGCTCAATCGGCCCCTGCTAAACCCTACATAATCAAAGGTGGCGCACTTTCCTTCCGTGTGGGCGGCTTGACTTGCTTCACTATTGTTTTCAGTGGGTTAGATCGGCCTTAACGCTGAATCCCGGAAAAACTCTGAGACTCGGATGCGACGCGCAGAACTGCGTCATACGCCGGCTTTGGCCGACCGCTGCGGTCGAAGAGGAGCGGGTAGCTGGTGCGACCCTTAACCGGCCAGCCATTCAGCCAGGAATCTTCATCAGTCACGCCCCAGAACGTGACTCGCTCCACCGTATCGCGGTGCTTGAGGAAGACATGAAAGAGATCTGCGTAGCGCGTGGCTAACTGCTGCTGGACGGAATCCGGCAGCCCGATGACGTATGGATTCAGCGCCGTATTCTGCTCAATCTTGAGCGACACATCGGCGGTGCGCTCAGGCGAAGCTGAAGGCAGCACATCCATATCGAGTTCCGAGACTGCGACCTTGATGCCGAGAGAAGCGAAGGCCGAGATGCTGGCGTCCTCCTGCTCCGCGGTGGGCCAATCAATGTGGTCGTGGCCCTGGATTCCGACGCCGGCGATGGGGATTCCATCCGCCTGCAGCTTCCTGACGAGCGCGATCGCGCCGCTGCGCTTTGGCTCATTCTCCAGGTTGTAGTCGTTGTAAAACAGTTGTACCTGCGGATCGGCCTCATGCGCGAATTGGAATGCCTTTTCAATGTAATCGGGGCCGATGATCTTGAACCAGAGCGACTGGCGCAGCGTGCCATCGTCGTTGAGAGCTTCGTTGACGACGTCCCAGCTTTGAATCTTTCCCTTGTAGCGGCCGACCACGGTGGAGATGTGGTCCTTCATGCGCGCGAGAAGGGCGTCGCGGTCGAGTTGATTGCCTTTGTCGTCGCGAAAAACCCAGGCAGGAACCTGATCGTGCCAGACCAGATTGTGGCCCACGATGAACATATGGTGCTTCTGGCCGAAGGCGACGTACTCGTCGGCGAGATCGAATTTGTATTGGCCGGGCTGGGGATGAATGCTCTCCCACTTGAGGACGTTCTCCGGCGAGATCGAGTTGAACTGCGATTCGATCAGGGCGTCGCCACGCCGATCCTGCCCGGTGATCTGTGCCTCGTTCATGGCCGCACCGACGACAAAGTCGCCTTTGAAAGCCTTCTTCAATGAAGTGGGGGCGTGAGCGGCAGCCGCGCCGCAAACGGTAATCAGAAACGCCAAAGTAGCAGAGCGCGCACCGGTGCGTGAATTGGTTTGCATGATTCTCTCTTTCCGGAATTTTTGCCAGGCCAATGTTAAACCTATGAGGGTTTGCCGGTAGCGAACCCCTTACGCCGCTCCGCCAGCTCGAGCGCGATTTTCTGATTCATCTCGCGCGAAATGGGGTAGAACAGCAAGCACACAGCGGTTGCAAAGAACGCCAGGCCGGCCCAGACGCTCGCTGTTAAAAGGATGCCGCTCTGCGCGTGCGCTGTCTGCTCGGCAGCGCCGGAAATGAAACCATATAGAGTGAAGAGCCATCCGGCGACGGCGCCCCCGACGGCGAGACCTGCCCAGAGAGCGAAGACGACGCCGGACGTGACGGTGCCGCTGGCGCGGCGACCCGTCTTCCACTCTCCGTAGTCGGCTACGTCGCCCATCATCGCCCAGAGAATGGGGCCTGACAATCCGAATGAGAACTGGCGCAGGACTTCAGTTGCAATGACCACCACGGTGGCAGTTGGCGAAATGAACATCAGAGCCGTGTTGAAGACTCCCGCCAGAAACATGCTGGCGATAAAAAGCTGACGCTTACCCACACGCGCTGAAACGGCGGTGGAGCAGGCAACGCCCGCGAGAAGCGCGGCAAGCCCGAAGCCGTTGAACCAGGCGTAGAGGTCAACATTTCCGGCGACAAAGCGAAAGTAGGGAAGCATCACGTTGCCGCGAATCACGATGGCTGCGAAATAGAACAGCGTGGCCAGGAAGAGCACGACCCAGGGGCGGTTCTTGAAGAGGTCAGAGAGATCCCGGCCTAGATCGGACTTCTGCTGCGGGTCAGGCTGGATGCGCTCTTTGGTGGCGAAGAAGGCAATGACAAAGAAGATGACGCTGAGAGCAGAGAGCAACCCCATCGTGAGCTGATAGCCAAGCGCGTCGTTGCCATGACCGAAGAACCTGACCATGGGGATGGCAAGGCTGGCGACGATGAAACCGGCGGAGTTGGCAAACATCTGGCGGTAGGATGCAATGCTCGTCCGTTCGTCGGGGTCGGAGGTCATGACTGCTGTGAGCGAGGCGTACGGAACATTGTTGACCGTATAGATGACCCTGAGCAGGATGTAGGTGGTCCAGGCGTAGATAATCTTGGCGGCGGGGCTGATGTTGGGCGTGGTGAAGGTGAGCACGCCGATGACGCCGAAGGGCAGCGCGGTCCAGAGCAGCCAAGGGCGGAACTTTCCCCATCGGGTGTTAGTGCGGTCGGCAATAACACCCATGACCGGATTGAGGCACGCGACACCGAGGCCGACGACGAGGAAAAGCGTTCCGGCCTGAGCCGGAGTAAGGCCAAAGGTGTGAGTATAGAAGTCCAACTGCAGGGCCAGCATGGCCTGGAAGACGAAATTGGCGGCCATGTCACCCAGACCGTATCCAAACTTCTCACCGAAGGAGAGCCTTTCAGTCATACGTACCTCGTCTTCCCCGGCTCTTGCGTCCGCTCTCTGATCTGTTCTCTTCGGGCCCGGTTTGCGACTGGAGTTAAAGGCCTGTCGGAAGGGATGACAGCCTGCCGTTAACGACCGTGCGAAAGGGCCGGTTCCAGACCGCAAACCAGTGTATTCATGGAACCAACGACGGGCAAGGAGAGAAGCGATTTTCTTAAGGAGAACGGTCGTGCCCGGACATTTTTGCGATCCTGGGATGCGCAAATCGGATCGGTCAAGGAATTGCACAGTTTTTGGTGCATTCACTGTTTTGCAGCCAGTAAAGGCTGTTCCGACGCGAAGCCGGGTGGAAAGAGCGCCGCTAAGCGGGCTGTTTGCAGCGCCCACAAAGGCGCTTTGGGAACCCTCGAAAAATTACAAGAAAAAGACTTTTCAGCGTCGCGGTTGCCTGATACGCTCTCTCTACATGTGAAGATCACCGCAACAGGTGATTGATTCTTCTCACTTCCCTGCCCATCGGTTGTCAGCCATTGCGGGCTCCATTCGATGATGAAACCCGGCGCTTCTTTTGCGCGATGGGGCATCGGATTTATTGGCGCGGCCCATCTTACGCTTTAATCCTGTATGAAATGGAATCAGGGGAAACAGGTCACAGCTTGGGCCATCTTCTGCATTGCCGCTTGGCCAGAAGACCTTGCCTGCTTTTTCGCTTCGTGTGCGGATAGATCCCCCAACCGGGCCGGCCAAGGATTGAAAGGGGTAGCGCGATGAAACTGCCAGATCGTTTCTCCACAATATTTACGGCAATACTGCTCGTTCTCGCAGCCTGCTGCGCCGCGCGCGCAGCCGAGCCAGAAAATCCAGGGGTAGCGGCCGGCGAAACGACCGCGAGCCAGCCGGCGCAGACCATTATTATTCCGGGGCCGCTCCGGTCATTCATGCGTATGGCCGGCATCAGTCAGGAGAGTAAACCCGGCGAGGTGCTGCCGCTGATGGCTCGCAATGCTTTCCTCTACGGCCGCCAGCTGGGGAAGAGGACGGAATACCTGGTGCTTGAGGACCGGTATGTAGAGGAGGCAAGGCAACTGCAGCCACTGGTTGGCGCGGACGGCGCGATCCACGTTACAAGTTGCGGCGATGTGGAGCCTCTGATTGGGGTTCTCGGATACCAGTTCGAGGATGGCTGCGGCCAGAAGGGCTCGACGTTGATAACCGCTAACGCAGACCGGGCGTTTCTTACAATGGATTCGGGGTTCCCGCTGACGAGGCTGGAACAATCCCTGCAGCAAGGAACCCCGTTTACATACGCGTATCCGGCGTCGCGCGTTCCGATCCTGTTTCGCGAAGAGGACTGGTTGGCGCTGCTTCCGGCGAAACAGCGAGCCGGCCAGACGCTTCTCGACCTGCTAATGAATGACCAGAATGTGGACCGGCTTTATTCGGCGCTGGCGCGTCTCGATCCGGAGACCAGACGAGTCCTGTTCCAGTCGCCCGGACTCAAGCGGTTGCTCTTTTATGCTCCAGTCCTCGATTTTTATGGGAGCCGGTTGTGCATTCGGAACGGCGCCGTCGAATTACCCGGAGGAGGCGCTGCGGCGCACGCATGGGAAGAGCTGGTGGGCGCGAGTGCTCAATCACCTGGAGAATTCGTCGTGCGATTGCTGGCCAAGGACCAGGGTTGGCTGGCGGCATATTTTGATGCGCTGGCGCGCGTGAGTCCCGATCAGCAGGCACGTCTTACGCGGGAAGACCGGCTGAAGAGCCTCTACGAGGCTTATCGTTCGGAAGTTCCCAACGTCGATGCGGCAAGCAGCGTATTCCCAAGAAATC
>CAZANC010000095.1:0-11248 GCA_964486495.1 uncultured Occallatibacter sp. | reverse complement strand
CGGTGCGCTTCAGCTTGTCAGCCAGGCGCTGCATTACGGGATGGATTGACATGTTATTTTCCTGCGATTGAAGTCGGGATGTTGCTTGAAGTCAGAATGTTTAGTTTATCAAAGATTGCCGCGATCTGCCTCACGCCCCGTCCCTTCGATTCTGGATGGACTCACGCTGGCTGCATAAAGCACCTGCGCAAAGCATTCACTGAGCGCGTAGCGGCTCCGAGACGTTTGGTACTGGTTTGCCGTCTGGACCGAGGATAGGCAGTCCCGGGAGCATTCCAAGCCCCTTGGTTAGCTCCCAAGCGCCGATTACCGACGGATTATCGCTAGTCAGGAAGACACCCGCAAACTTATTGTATTCAAGAGAAAAGTGAGATCGACCGTGAAACATAAGGGTCACGTTCTGAAACTCACAGTTTCGAAAGTCCTTTCCGTCAAGCTCAACGGCTTGGTTAATAAAAACCTTGTCAGTGATCACTTCCAATTGGGAATTGGCGTCAAATCCAGTGCTGCTGTGGCGATATTGGTACCAACCGAGACCAGAAAACGCTAAGCCACACAGGATGAGAATAACGCCAACGGTGTTCCGAATATTTAGGTGAGGCATCTTAACCTCCCCGCTGACGACTTTCCAATCCAGGCCAAAGAACGCGAACAGCGCCAGGACAAACGACGCCGCTCCGAGAGCGAACTCCCAATCTTCCCTATCCATGCCCCAAATGCTCTCACTGAGCACCACCTAGCGTCGATGCAATTGTTTTGCCAGCTAAATCACCTGTGGAAATCACTTGGCCCACTACCGGCCCTCATTTTTTGCAAGTGCTTCAGTACCCGCTCCGTGCGTTATAGTTCCGCCATGGATGAAAAACGAGAATTACTCCGCCACACCCTTGCCACGCTGGCCTATCGCACCGTTCGCGCCCTGGAAAACGCCCCCGGCTCCTTCGCCAACTTCGACAGCGCCGGCCGCCGTCCCGTGCAGATCCTCGCCCACATGGGCGACCTCTTTCACTGGGCGCTCTCCATGGCCCAGGGCAACCCCGCCTGGCACAACACCCAACCCCTCGCCTGGCCGCAGGAGCAGCAGCGTTTCTTCGCCGCTCTCTCCGCATTCGATGCATACCTCGCCTCGTCCTCACCCGTCCAGGCGCCCATCGAACGCCTCATGCAGGGCCCCGTCGCCGACGCCTTCACCCACGTCGGCCAGCTCGCCATGCTCCGCCGCCTCGCCGGCTCACCCACTCGCGGAGAAAACTTCTACGTCGCCGCCATCGCCATCGGCCAAATCAACTCCGTCCAGCCCGAACCCGTAAAGCCCTTCTAGCCTCGCCCGCCCCCTTCTAGCTCTCGCCCCGCCCCCTCCTGGCTTTCGCCCGCCGCATCGCTGCGAAACCGCCTCACCCACACCGCCGGTCCGTTGTCGTGTGTAGCGAATGTCGTTTGTAGCGCCAGTCGCCGAGTGCCGCTCGTAGCGCCGGTCTCCAGACCGGCTGTCGTGCGGGTCTCCAGACCCGCACCCATGCTGTCGTGTAGCGCCAGTCTCCAGACCGGCTGTCGTGCCCGCGTCCTCGCCCGCACTCGCGCCGAGTCTAGCGTCGTCCGCCCCTGTGGAAAACTAAGCATGATCGAGGAATGTTTGTAACAATCCGGCGGTTTTAATCAACTTAAGTGTCAGTAAATTTAATAGTTTTCGATTTTTCTTGACAACAATAATCGTTGCGGTTAAAAATGGTGACGGTGACTATCGTCGCCATGGAGGTACTTTATGCGCCGTATACTCATGAGCTCTTTGCTCCTCTCCTCGCTGACTCTCCCCGCAGCGGCATTTGCCAGCACGCCCGTGGACGACGCCACTGCCCCAACCCCCATTCGCGTTAGCTCCGGCGTCACTCAGCCGGTCCTCGTCAACTCCGCTTACCTCGAAATTCCCGATGGCTACTCGATCGACGCTATTCCCAACGACGCTCAAGTTGCCCTCTCCCTCACCATCAACGAAAAGGGCCAGCCTGAAAACATCCAGGTCACCAAGTCCTACAACAGCTTCTGGGACGCTCGCGTCATCGAAACCGTCCGCGAGTTCCACTTCAAGCCCGGTACCGTCGACAACCAGCCCACGCCCGTCGACATGAACCTGGTCGTCAACATCACCAAATAAATCCGCCACCACCCGTCGGGATGCTGTGCCTGAAAATTTCTGCGGTCGAGCCAACAAAGCTCGCCAACAGGAAAGCCTCACCTTCAGCTCAGCATCTCTTCGGCGCACACCGACGTGTCATCCCGAGCGAAGCGCTTTTCAGCGGAGTCGAGGGACCTGCTTTTGTCTTTCGTCCCGTGTCAGCCGCCGATGCAGGGGTAGCGCCGGTCTCCAGACCGGCTGTCGTGCGGGCGTCTCGCCCGCACTCTTACGCGAGCCATTTTCAATTCACGCGCTATGATCGTTTCTGCCCGCCACGCATCTCCCCGCCGCGCATCTCCTCAATCATCCGCAAATCCTCCCCGCTCAGCGCCGCGCGTTCCAGCAGCTCCGGCCGGTTCTTTAGCGTCTTCTTGAGTTGCTGCCCCCGCCGCCACCGCCTGATCTCCGCATGGTCCCCGTTCATCAGTACCTCCGGCGCGCGCACCCCCCCAAATTCCGCCGGCCGCGTGTACTGCGGATAGTCCAGCAACCCTCCCGCTCCATGCTGCGATCGCGGAACCCCCAGCACATCGATGTCGATCTCCGCATCCGCCGCGCCAAAGCTCTCAAACTCGCCTGAAGCCTCGTTGCCCAGCACTCCGGGAATCAGCCGCATCGTCGCATCCACCACCACCGCCGCCGCCAGCTCGCCCCCGCTCAGCACGTAGTCGCCGATTGAAAGCTCCATGTCGCAGTAGAGCTCATTCACGCGCTCGTCCACGCCCTCATACCGCCCGCAAATCAAAACCACGCGCTCCAACCCCGCTAACTCCCGCGCCACCTGTTGCGTAAAAAGTCGCCCCTGCGCCGACAACAAAATCACCCGCGTGCTTTCTTGTTCCCTCGCTCCCTCGCTCTCTTGCTCCCTTGCTCCCTCGCTCCCTTGCTCCCTCGCTCCTTCGCTCCCTCGCTCCCTGTCTTCCCGCTCCGCTTTTGCGCGAACGCCCAGCGCCTCCAGCGCCTCCGCCAGCGGCTCCGGCTTCAGCACCATCCCTTCGCCGCCGCCAAACGGACGATCGTCCACCGTGCGGTGACGGTCGTGCGCATACTCCCGAAGATCGTGCGCCTCCACCGTCACCAATCCATTCTTCAGCGCCCTGCTCACGATCCCGTGCGCAAACACGCCCTCAAAGAACCCCGGAAAGATGGTCACAATGTCGAACCGCATATTCCCGATGATAGTTGCTGAGCGCTCACTATCGCCGCCCGTCTCCGGAGCGTTCCCAACCCTCATGCCCCGGGTGCCCCAGGTCCCGATTTTGGGACCTGGATAGCATGAACCCAACCCCGCGGTAACCCGCTTCCGCCAATCCACAGCAAACAAGTGCCCCTCTTCTGGCACACGAGACAGCTCTCGCCCGCACCGCACCCGCACGCCCTCAGCTACCAGCTACCGGCTGTTGGCTACTGGCTATTGGCTACTGGCTGCTTTCCGCACCCACATCCGCGCCGTCACCACTCCAAAAATAAATCCGCCCACATGCGCCAGGTACGCCACTCCGCCCGTCTGCACGGTCGCCACCGACCCCACCACGCTGAGCAACTGAAACAGAAACCACACCCCGATCAACACCACCGCCGGAATATACGTCACGCGAATGAAGATCAAGATCCACACAAACTTTCGAATTCGATCTCGCGGATAAATCACAATGAACGCGCCCATCACCGCCGCAATCGCACCGCTCGCGCCCAGGCAGGGAACCGTCGACCCCGGGCTTCCCATCACCTGCGCCAGCATCGCCACCACGCCGCCCACCAGATAGAACGCGAGGTACCGAAACCGCCCCATCGCGTCCTCAATCGCCGGTCCGAACGCCCACAGGAAAACCATGTTCCCCAGAATGTGCAGCCATCCCGCGTGCATGGACATCGCGGTCACAATCGTGATCAAGTGATGACCGTGCTCAATGCGCACGGGAATCACCGCCCACCGCCCCACAAACGCCTCGCCGCCCCCGAGCTCGAGCAGAAACACATACGCGTTCGCCGCGATGATCAGCGCCGTCACCCACGCAAACCCGCGCGACCGTCGCGATACGTCTCCCAGAGGTATAACGGTCCCCACGTTCCCTCTCGCCCGCCCTTTCGAACTCATTATCGAGGTGTGACCCAGCCTCACCCTATTCAAAAAGGCGTTGCCAGGCGCCCCCGGGGTCGGGGTCCCCACGGACAGGTCCACGTCCGTGGGGTGGCGATCCCTCGCCTTTGGGGACCGGGGATACCACGCCGACTCGCTGACTCGCTCCCTGCAACCGGCCTTAGAAGATCTTCTTCCCGAACGCCGAGCAGATCAGTTGCACCGCCAGCTCTGCCGTGCGGTTGCGTTCATCCAGAATCGGGTTCACTTCAACCAGCTCCAGGCTCAGCATGCCTCCATGATCCGCCAGAATCTCCATTGCCAGATGCGCTTCGCGATACGTCGCTCCGCCCGGCACCGGCGTGCCCACGCCCGGCGCCTCCTCGGGATCGACCCAGTCCATGTCCATCGACACGTGATAGCCGGCTGTCCCGTTCGCAGCGGCATCGATCGCCTTCTCCATCACCGCACGCAAACCCAGCTCATCAATGTCCCGCATCGTGTAAGCCGTAATCCCGGCGCGCCGTATGTTCTCCCGCTCCGCCTCATCCACGTCGCGTATGCCCACCAGAACCGTGTGCTGCGGCAGCACTTTTGGCCGCCAGCCCAGCAGGTTGCTCAACTCCACCGGCCCCATTCCCAGCAATGCCGCTAGCGGCATGCCATGCACATTGCCTGTAGTCGATGTCTCCGGCGTATTGATGTCGGAGTGCGCATCGATCCAGATCAGCCCGACCGCTTGCCCCAGCGCGCGAAAATGGTTTGCCAACCCGGCCACGGTGCCGGCGGCCACGGAGTGGTCCCCGCCCAGCACCACCGGCGTCGCATCGCGCCCCAGCGCCTGCTCCACGCGCTCGGCAATCTCCTGGTCGCACTGGGCAATCTCTTTTAGAAAGCGAGCATGCGCATCGCCCCGCCGCATCGTCTCCGCAACCGGCACCTGCACGTTGCCGCGATCGGTAACATGATGGCCGAGCATTTCCAGCTTGGCTTCCAGGCCCGCCACGCGCAACGCCGACGGCCCCATATCCACGCCGCGCCGCTGTTGCCCCAGGTCCAGCGGCACACCGATCATCTCAATCTGCTTCGCCGCGCCTTGCCGCGAACGCGCATCCCGCCCCGATCCCGTCGCTGCCGTTTCGTGGTTCATTCTCGGTCTTCCCTCACCTCAACGTAGCGCGTCTCCTGTCTCTCAGGGAAGCAAACTCAACGCAACCTGCGGCTGCCCACCCTTGACATCTCAACAATCACGGTGGCCCACCCTCCATTTCTTTCTCGCGCAAGGTTGGAGATCGCTGATGCGCGCCGTAGGCGCAGCGGTTGTTAGCCCCGCCCTTTAGGGCGGGAATGCCTTGCCCAAAAACTGTGTGGAGTCCCTTAGGGACGGCGCTCAATGGCTTTGTATCAGGGCCTCGCTTGTAGGCCGGGGATTCATCCCCGGCGGCAGCAAATCCGCCAGGAAAATCAGCGCGCTTTAGCCCCGGAGCGGCGCCAACCAAATCGTCACGCTCATTGATCGCGTCAAGAGCAGTCCCCGGCTTTTGCATCCGCAGCGCGTGCCAGCTCCGCCAACCCCGCTGCCGGGTGCCCCCGGGGTCGGGGTCCCCACGGACAGGTCCACGTCCGTGGGGTGGCGATCCATCGCCCTCGGGGACCGGGGATACCCCGCAAACTCCGCTAACCTCGCTAGTCCTCTCAGCCCTTCCGCCCGCGAACCACTTCCTTGGCCTCCGCCGCGCCGCCCGCCGGCGCCTCCGGCACATCCCCTTTTGCCGCGCCAATGCCCAGCCGATTGCGCAGTTCGGCGTTCATCTTCGCGTACACGTCCTTGTTTTCCTTGAGGAAGCCCCGCGTGTTCTCCCGTCCCTGGCCGATGCGCTCGCCGCCATAGCTGTACCACGCGCCGCTCTTCTCCACAATGTTGTGCGTTACAGCCAAGTCCAGCACATCGCCCTCTTTGCTGATCCCCTCGCCGTAGAGAATGTCGAACTCGGCCTCGCGGAACGGCGCCGCCACCTTGTTCTTCACGATCTTCACCTTGGTGTGCGAGCCCACTACCGTGTCGCCTTCCTTCACCGCGGCGATGCGCCGGATATCGATGCGCACTGACGAATAGAACTTCAGCGCCCGCCCGCCCGTCGTGGTCTCCGGGTTCCCGAACATCACGCCGATCTTTTCGCGAATCTGATTAATAAATATGAGAGCCGTGCGCGACTTCGAAACCGTGCCCGTCAGCTTGCGCAGCGCTTGCGACATCAGCCGTGCCTGCAATCCCATGTGCGAGTCGCCCATCTCGCCGTCCAATTCTGCCTTGGGCACCAGCGCCGCCACCGAGTCCACCACCAGCACATCGATCGCGCCCGAGCGCACCAATGCTTCCGTAATCTCGAGCGCCTGTTCGCCCGAGTCCGGCTGCGACACAAGCAGGTTGTCAACGTCCACGCCCAGCTTCTTCGCATATCCGGGATCGAGCGCATGCTCCGCGTCCACAAATGCTGCGAGGCCCCCCGCGCGCTGTGCCTCGGCAATAATCTGCAGAGTGATGGTGGTCTTGCCTGAAGACTCCGGCCCGAACACCTCGGTCACTCGTCCGCGCGGAACGCCGCCCACTCCCAGCGCTGCGTCAAAGCTGATCGATCCCGTCGAAATCACGGCAATCGGCAGCAGCGCCTCCCGGGACCCGAGCCGCACAATCGACCCCTTCCCGAACTGTTTTTCAATCTGTGCTAGGGCAAGTTCTACCGCTTTGGCGCGGTCGTCGACGATGGCCATTGGGAGGGCTCCTCAAAAAAGTGCTCGCCCGCCAAATCTCATGCTTTCCTGGCAGGAAACGGCGAGGGGCTTAATTGGATTTCGATGGGATTGTAGCAGGATGGGACATTGAAGAGAAGGAGAAAATAGCGAAGAAAGAGAGAAAACGAGCTGACTTCCTCTCAGGTGTGCCGGAGCGCACAATCAACACGACAAATGCGCATCAGTTTCACAAAATCGCATCAAAATCACAAATCTGCATCAATTTATCAAAATAGAATCAAAACAACAGAATTGCATCAAATCTAAAATTGATGCACAATGAACCCATGAGAACCACAATCACACTCGATGATGACGTCCATGAGTTCGCACAGTACTACGCCAACGCAAAAGGAATCACCCTCAGCGCCGCAATGAACGAGCTCGTCCGCAAGGCAGAGAAGCCCCAGGATCCCGAGCCGCTCATCGTCTACTCTTCCGACGGCTTCCCAATGTTTCCCCCAATCGGCGGCGGTAGAGTGGTTACCGATGAAATGGTGAAGAAGCTCGAGGAGGAAGAGTTTGATCCGGAAAAGTTTGCTTGACGTGAACGTCTTAATCGCCCTCTCGGATCCGGAGCATATCCATCACCAGGAAGCGCGGAAATGGTTGACTTCAGCCGGTCGAGGGAACTGGGCTCTTTGCCCGATAACCGAGACAGGATTCTTGCGCGTGACGACGAATCCCGCATTCCGCCCCGGACCACGCACCTTGGAGCAGGCCATCGCGATCCTCCAAACGCTTAAGGGGATTTGCGATTACTGTCCCATCGATGAAAGTTGGGTCATTCTCACAGCTCGATTCGCTTCGCGCATTCGCGGTCACCAACAGGTCACCGGCGCCTACCTCTTGGGTCTTGCGATTAGAGAGAGTCGCGTATTAGTCACCTTTGACAGGGGATTCAAATTGATGGCGGGAGACGAGTTTCGCGACAATCTGCTGGTCCTGGAATAACCTTTTATAGGTCGCAGACGCCCATCTCCATCTCGCGATCCCTAATTGCGTCGGCCCCAGCCCCACCCCTACACCCCGAACTCCCAAAATCCCCAGCTCTTCGCGTGCCGCAAGGCCTTTTTTCGCCCTTTATATTGACTTCACATAATCTTTATGCTTCGCTTATCTCAGCGGATCTTTTTTCACGGCCTCCGCTCGAATTCAGGTCGCTTGCAAGCGTTGGCGATGGCAAAAGAGAAGGCAGGTGGACCATGAACAGCCTCGATCGATATATGGAGTACTTGGCGGCGGGCGTCTTTCTCTGCGTCGGTTTCGCAAGAATCATCAGCTATAAGCGCAGGCCAAAACCACTCGGAGCGCAGTCGGCGGGTCTTCCGTTCGGGTTGCCGTACGAGGCGCTAATTGCCGTCGGCGTGTTTCAGATTGTGGCTGCCGTAATCTTGGTTGCGCCACTCTCTTTCTTGTCTGTGCTCGCCCCATGGGCGGTCGCGGGACTCGTGCTCGTCACGCTCTATGGCGCCATCTATCACATGCGCCGCCATGAAACCGCCGTGCCCAACCTCGCATTGTTTCTTCTCGCGATGTTTGTCGTTGTCGGCCGCTGGATGTAACTCGGCCGCGACCGCCTCGCCCAGACTGGCTCAAACGGTGCCGCTTAAACCGTGTACGCCCCCACTCGCGTCTCGCGGCTGGTCAGCGCGTCGCACTTCCGGTCCAGCACCTCGTACTCGCTATCGTGCTCCTTGCGGAAGGCGCGAAACGCCTCTTCGCTCGTCCACCGGTCGATGGTCAGATAATTCCCGGAAACATAGGCGTCGCGCATCAGCTCGGTTCCCCGATACTCGGGTGAAGTTCCGAAGAGTTGCGCCCAGGCTCCTTCGGGCCCATAAGCAGCCTCAAAGCCGGCCACCTTGTCCTCGGCAATCTCAAACTGCCAGACCACAACAAACATGCGAACCTCAATCTCGTCACTATGGTAGCGCAACCGCTTTCCTCGTGAATTCGCCCGCTGCCTCGCCGGCCCGAGGGTGCCCCTGGGTCGGGGTCCCCACGCACAGGTCCACGTCCGCGGGGTGGCAATCCCTTGCCCTCGGGGACCGGGGATACCACACGAACTCGCCGACTCGAGGTTGCTCCGGCTTTGACGAAAAACTACACTTTTCAAGCGACTTTAGGAGCAGCACGAAGGTTTTTGTGGCAAAGTTCCCCCATGGCTCCGCCCGCACCGGACGGTCCGGCGGCGGCGGGCCGGTGCTGATATTGCTGAAAGAGTAACTTCCGCGGTGATAACATACTTGACTGAGTGTTGAATTTGCGCTAGTGTAGCGAGATGGAACAGATCAAGACACTACAGCAAGCTATTCAGCACTTTGGCGATCCTGAGAACTGCCGGAAGTTCATGGTGTTCTTGCGTTGGCCGGATGGGAAGATCAAGTGCCCATACTGTGACGGCGAAAAGGTGACTTGGCTGGCAAAGGCTAAGGTCTACCAGTGCTACGGGGATCACCCGAAATCGAAGTTCTCGCTCAAGGTGGGGACTGTCTTCGAGGATTCAGCTATCGGCTTGGAGAAGTGGTGGCCTGCCGTCTGGTTGCTCGCAAACTCGAAGAACGGAATCAGTAGCTATGAATTGCACCGCGCCCTTGGCGTAACTCAGAAGACCGCGTGGTTCATGCTCCATCGCATCCGGCTTGCCATGACTACCGGATCGTTCGTGAAGATAGGCGGAACTGGCGGCGGACCCGTTGAAATTGATGAAGCATACTTCGGCGGCCAGCCGAAGAACAGGCACCTAGGCAAGCGCGATCCCGGCCACGGTAAGAAATACCTGCTGGACGAGTTCGGCGATCAAGAAACTCTGAATCCTGATTACGTACCGCACGTCTGTGGCCGCGCCACTAAGAAAACCCCCGTCTTCGGGATGCTCGACCGCGAGACTCGGCAGGTGCGCGCCCACGTCATTCCCGAAGTGAAGCGCGAAATCCTTATGGAAGCTATCCTCTCCAACATCGAAAAGGGTTCGACCATCTACAGCGATGGACTCAGCGACTATAAGCCGCTTCGCAATATGGAGTTCGTGCATGAGACCGTGAACCATTTGAACGAGTACGTTCGCGGTCAGGTCCACACTCAGGGAATCGAGAATTTCTGGTCACTGCTCAAGCGGGGATTGCGCGGCACATACATCGCCGTCGAGCCCTTCCACCTTGACCGCTACATCGGAGAACAGATTTTCCGTTACAATAACCGCGCGACCAAAGATAATCCCCTTAACGACGGGGACCGCTTCGTGCTGGCTGCTACGCAGATTGTGGGAAAGAGATTGACCTACCGAGAGCTGACCGGCAAGGTGGCAGAAACGGAACCCTTCTAGCGTTTCTTTGAAGCCTCGGCAGGGACGCGGGAAGAAAGGTCGGCCATCCGCGTGAACGGAACTGGCCTTTGCTTGATTGCCTTTTCCGCGTCCAGCTCGGCTTTTATTTCACTGTGCGGCACCTGAATTAGGCGCCGCGCGAATTTGATGAACGTGGCAGAATCGCCCCTCACACTCTCGGCAGACTGTCTGGGCTGATTCGCCATTCGCACACCCTCTCTCGCTAGAGAGAAGGGTACAGCGGTGCCGTGTGCGAGTCAAGAAACTGCGAGTTCTCGGATTCGGTCTCTGATGACTGGATACGCTAAGGCCGTTCGAGAGCGCAGGTGGTTGGTCATGCTCAAACTCTACGTGGACGACAGCGGCAGCGATCCGAACGATGACGGACTGTTTGTCTTGTATGGCTACCTGATGGAAGAGAAGCGATGGGAAGATTTTGCTGAACGATGGGACGCCCAGCTAAAACGCCCCGACTTCTTCCCGATTGACTATTGCAGAATGGCTGATGCTGAGGAAGGGACAGGCCCATTCGTAGGTATAGACAGAGTTTTCCGCAACCGGAAAGTGATGGATCTAGCCCAAGTAATTAGAGAATGTCTCCCGACCGCTATTGGTTGCAAGATGACTTGGAAGTCCTATAACGAGATTGTCAAAGGCAAAGTTGATTCGCGCCTCGACAATCCCTACGCGATTCTCTTTTTTATGGTGATGAGGTCAGTTACCGACCTTCAAATCAAGATGCTCGATGAAATCACAGAAGAGGCGCGAGAGCAGGTTAAGAAAGAGCAGGGTATAGAGATTGCGGTCAAACCCGTGGAATTCATATTCGACGATCAGGGACCGGCGGGTTTGCAGTGCCTTCAATGGTGGGGTT
>CAZANC010000094.1:0-11398 GCA_964486495.1 uncultured Occallatibacter sp. | reverse complement strand
CGGGCTTGCCGGTAAGCCGCTTGTAACGACGAGCGCTTGTGGGTCGGCTGGCATGATCGTGCAAGATGGCGTGAATGGGTTCGTCATCGAGCCTGGCGACATTGGGCAGTTGGCCCAGGTAATGACGAAACTCTTCGATCCCCAGCTGCGTGCGAGAATGGGCGCACGTTCGATTGAGATCGTCAATCAATATTGCAGAATGGATCTCGAAGTTCAAGGCTATCTCCAAGCAATTGCGCGCGGCGCGGAGTACCTGGGAGTAAGGGAGAGCGCCTGAGTTTGCGGGTGTTTCGTCTTGATTGAGTGGCCGGGAATTTTCTATTTGCTTTGAGCGACATGTCCAGTTCGCAATTTCGACTAGCCGTCCTGACCAATTCGATCTCGAGGATGAATGGCGGTATCTTCGACGCGATGCGCAATCTTGCCATTGCCATTGCTGCGGAACAACGATATCTCCCCGTGGTTTTCAGCGCGAGTGATGCCTATACAAAAACCGATGAGCCACTTTGGGGCGACGTGGCTACCAGAATATTCCCCGTTCGCGGACCGCGACTCTTCGGCTATGCACCGGGACTGGCGGCAGCACTGAATTCAAGTAATGCAGACCTTCTCCATGTCCATGGCATCTGGATGTATCCGTCGTTCGTGGCCCTTCGTTGGTCGCGGGGGAAGAAGCCGTATCTAGTTAGCCCGCATGGCCTTCTAAAGCCATGGGCGCTGCATAATTCCCACTGGAAGAAGCGAATTGCGGCTTTGCTCTACGAGAATGAACACCTGCGCCGCGCCACATGTCTGCACGCTCTGAATACTGCTGAAGCCGAGGCGTTGCGGGAATACGGACTGAAGAATCCAATCTGCATTCTTCCCAATGGCACGACACTGCGGAATGATGCTTCTCTCCAGGTCTCGCGAGAGAGCCGGTCAATTCTTTATCTGGGAAGATTCCATCCTTCGAAAGGGCTGCGCAGCCTGATTGAGGCTTGGAGCGCAGTCCGCGAAGAAGGAGCGGTGGGAGGATGGCGCCTGACGCTCGCCGGATGGGACCAGAATCACCACCGCACTGAACTGGAACGGCTCGCGGACAAGCTCCAGGTTCGATCAAGTGTCGATTTTCTCGGACCGCAGTTCGGCGCCGATAAGGATCGATGTTTTGCCGGGGCATCTGCGTTTATCCTGCCCAGCAAAAGCGAAGGCCAGCCTGTAAGCATTCTCGAGGCGTGGTCGTGGAAACTGCCGGTTCTAATGACCCGCGAGTGCAACCTTCCCGAGGGCGATACGGCTGGAGCCGCAATCATGATGGCTCCGGAGGTAAACAGCATTGCGGCGGCATTGCGGCGATTGTTTTCCTTTACGGATTCCGAGCGCGAACAAATGGGCCGGAATGGGCAATCCCTCGTTGACCAGCACTACCAGTGGCAACAGATTGGGAAATCCATGACTGAGGTGTACGACTGGATTCTCGGTCAGGGACCGAAGCCGGATTGCATTTTGAGTTGACAACATCGGTGTGAAAGATGATTCATCGTGCGAGAAGTACTCAATAGCTCCACAGCCGCGCGATCTCCAATGGGATTGACTTCTCGCGCGAGAATCATTGTCATCAGTCAATTCTTTGGTCCGGATCAATCGGCGGTCGGGCAGCTTCTGGCCGACTTCGCGAACGGCGCCTCAGAGGCGGGTCACGATGTCCGCGTGATCTGCGGAGCCGATGATTATGCCTCGGAAGATGTGGCGGCTCGTGGCATCGCCCAACGCGAGAATTCCGAATCTGCTGCAGAACTGCCTTCTGACTGCGGGTCAATACATGTGGCGAGGGTAAGAACCGCAACATTTTCGCAGAGTAAACTCAAAAAACTGCTTTCCTACGCCACCTTTTACGCGGGGGCAGTATGGAGAGCGCTGCGGGTTTCAAAGCCCGATGTTGTCGTGACGCTGACTGCACCGCCGGGTCTGGCATGGATTGGCTGGCTGGTGCAACAGATACGCGGATGCCGTCACGTGGCGTGGGAGATGGACCTGTACCCGGATATTGCGATTGCACTTGACATACCCGTTGCCCGATGGACCTCGACGATGTTGGATTTCCCCCGGCGAAGGGCAGACGTGGTGATCGCTCCGGGCGACTGCATGAAGATCCGTTTGTTGCAGCACCGGATTCCAGAAAATCGAATTGTTGTCGTGGAGAATTGGGCCGACGGGCGGACGATTTTTCCATTGCCGTTTCCCGCTCCACGGCCGCTGCGCATTCTCTATTCAGGAAACCTGGGGTTGGCCCACGATGTGGCGACCATTCGCGCAGTGATGGCGCAGCTGGCGAATCATTCTGATTTCCAATTTGTTTTTGCCGGCGGCGGTCTCGCGCGCATGGAGTTGATTGAGTTCTGCCATGAACGCGGGATCGACAACGCTTCTTTTCCGGGCTATGTTCGCCTGGAGGACCTGGGAGCCAGCCTGGCAGAGTGCCATGTGGGACTGGTAACCCAGAAGCTTTCGACTCTCGGCGCGGTTGTACCAAGCAAAATCTATGGATTGATGGCGGCAGGAAGGCCAGTCCTCTTTATTGGTCCGCCGGAAGCTACCCCTGCCCTCCTCATCCGGCAATTCGAATGCGGCTGGCACTTCGACTGCGGCGATGATGCCGGGGTATCGGCTTTCCTTTTGCGGCTCGTTGAAGATCCTGAGGAGCTGCGCCGAAAAGGACAGAACGGCCGCGAGGCGTTTATCGCAAGTTACGATAGGCCCGCGGGCGTTGCCCGAGTGATGCGAGCCCTGGGCCTGGAAGCGCAGAGCGATTGCTAGGCTAGTCTCCTCATTACTTATCACCGTTTGACTCGCCGGATTGAACAAGATGTTCCATAATGAGCCAGCATGAACGAACGAGTCTTGGTGACAGGCGCGGACGGATTTGTGGGGAAATATGTTTGTCGAAAACTGATTGCATCGGGATTCATTCCGCATGCCGGAGTGCGGACTCTTCAACTGTGGCCGGAGCTGCAACGTGTGGTTCCTGGACTAACTGAGTATTCTCTGCTGGGAGATCTGAGTGAAGATCAGAACCTGGGTGATCACCTCAAAAATGTCTCGGCTGTTGTCCACCTGGCGGCTCGTCCCCCGGTGATGAGCGATCGCGCAAACAAAGCTTCACCCGACTACCGGCGTGTGAATGTAGACGCTACAAAATCCATCGCTCTCGCCGCTGTTGCAGCTGGTGTTCGGCGGTTCATCTTTGTCAGTTCGGTAAAAGTGCACGGCGAGTCGACGATGGCAGCGCCGTTTTCCGAGGACTCACCCGCTGATCCCCAGAACCCTTATGCCGCCTCGAAATGGGAAGCCGAAGAGATGCTTCACGGCATCGCGGCAAAGACTGGGCTGGAGTTGGTGGTCGTTCGCCCACCGCAGGTTTATGGCCCTGGGGTTCGAGGAAACTTTCTGCGGCTCATGAAGCTTGTTGATCGCGCTCTGCCACTACCGTTGCCCAAAAGAAAGAATTGCCGCAGCCTACTCGGAGCCGAAAACCTTGCCGATTTTCTTGTCCTTTGCGTCCACCATCGCAATGCTGCAGGCCAGACCTTTCTGGTGAAGGACTCCGAGGACCATTCGACACGCGAGTTGATTGTGCGGCTGGCACAATTTCTTGCCCGGCCTGTGCGGCTGGTGCCCATTCCTGAGCCGTTGATCCGGTTGGCTGCGAAACTCACGTTGAAGGAGGAGGAAGCCGGCAGGGTCTTGGATTCGCTCGTCATTGATTCCCGTCGCGCTCAACAGCGGTTACAGTGGGATCCACCCGTTAGGTTTGAAGTTGGGTTGGCGGCAACAGCCCGGTGGTATCGGGAGTTAACTCTTGCCGAACGAGCGAAGGCCTCCTAATGCGACTTTTCGTTCTGCTCTTCGTCGCTTCGGCTCTCATCACTGCCGGCGTTCGCATGGTTCTGGTCCGGCATGGCATGATGGATTTCCCCAATTCCCGCAGCTCCCACGCGGTTCCCGTTCCCCGCGGTGGCGGCGTGGCAATCGTAGTGGTCTTCTTGTCAGCCGTGGTCTGGATTCTTCTGAAACATGGCATTCCTGGCCAGCTGGCCTGGTCGCTTGTCGGAGGCGGACTCGCGATTTCGATTGTCGGCTTTCTCGACGATCGCTTCAAGTTGCCTCCCTGGCCGCGGCTCGCCGTTCACTCACTTGCGGCAGCATGGGCGCTCTGGTGTCTCGGTTCGATGCAGCCTTCGCAGTTTGGCAGCAGCACTGTCATTGGTAGCTGGGCGAGCCGCGCCGCTGAATTTGCCGGATTGGTTTGGCTTACCAATCTTTTCAACTTCATGGACGGAATCGACGGGCTGGCCGGAATGGAAGCAGTCTGCGTGAGCGTCTTCGGCGGAATCCTGTTATTCCATGGTGGCTTGGCGTCCTATTCGCAGCTCTCGTGGTTGCTGGCCGCCGCGAGTCTTGGCTTTCTGCTATGGAATTGGCCGCCCGCCAAAATCTTCATGGGTGACGCGGGAAGCGGATTCCTCGGATTCACACTGGGCACGCTGGCGCTCTTCTCTTCGAGTTCAAATTCAGGACTCATTTGGCCTTGGCTGATCTTGCTGGCCGCTTTCATTGTGGATGCCACCGTGACTCTCCTGCGCCGCATGTTTTCGCGCGCGCGTTGGTACGAAGCTCATCGCAGCCACGCTTATCAACATGCTGCTCAAGCATGGGCCAGTCATACGAAGGTTACGCTGGCAGTCGCCGTAATCAATATCGGATGGTTGTTTCCGCTGGCATGGGCCGCATCCCGGTTTCCGCAAGCTGCACCCGCATTTGCCGTCGTCGCTGCCGTGCCACTCGTGTTCATAACACTGCAATTTGAAGCGGGCCGTGAGCAGCCTTCTTCAGATGTTATCCTTCAGGATTGATCCCATAGTTAAACCATCTATCGCTCCGCATGAATTACTCCTCCCGTCTGTGTCATTCTGGAAGGTGAGTCTCCGATCATGAGCAGGCAACCAGGTTTTCTTATTCGGAACATCACTGTGCGCCGGATTCTTATCTGGGCGACGCAGACGGGAATCTTCGCCGCTTCGGCCGTGGCGGCATTTCTACTTCGCTTCGATTTCAGCGTACCGGAATACTACCTCCGTTATCTTCCTTATGCTCTTGCGATCTGGTTGCCTGTCAAGTTCGCCGTTTTCTATGCGGCAAAGCTCGATCGTGGCTTTTGGCGTTACGTCTCCGCGATCGACCTCATCCGGATCTCAGTTGCAAACGTCATTGCATCAATCATTGGCTTTCTTCTCATTCGTTTCCTGGCGCCACCAGGATTTCCGCGATCGCTTTATGTGCTCGATCTTATGGCCTGCTTCTTCGGCACGTGCGGCCTGCGCCTTTTGGCTCGCGTCACTTCGAGGCTCAGCACACAATCGCGGAACAGTAAAACGCCCATGAAGAGGACCCTGATTTACGGGGCAGGCGACGCGGGCGCTTCTCTGCAAAGGGAAATTCGCAACAATCCGAGACTGACTTACCGGGTTTGCGGCTTCATTGACGATGATCGCGGCAAACTTGGCCTGCGCATTGCGGGGGAGCCGGTGCTAGGGGGAGGCGAAGCCATTGGCGCACTTGTTGCGCGCCACAGGATAGCAATCGTTCTCATTGCCATTCCGTCCGCGACCGGCGCCGAGATGACACGGATTCTGGAGTTGTGCCAGGCTGCGGAGGTCGAGTTCAAAACTGTGCCTGGATTAGGCGAGGTGATTGAGGAGCGCGGGCTAGCCGGTCAGATCAGGGAAGTGGCGGTTGAGGATCTCTTGGGGCGCACCCCGGTTCATCTCGAAGAAGACTCAATCAGGAGCACGTTGGAAGGGAAAGTCGTGCTCGTTACCGGCGCGGCCGGATCGATCGGTTTCGAACTTTGCCGGCAAATCGCACGCTTCCGTCCTGCAGGGATTATCGGATTCGAGATCGCGGAATCTTCACTCTTCGAAATCGATCGCGAGATGCGCCAGGCCTTTCCCCTCGTTCCGTTCTATCCGGAAATTGGAAGCGTTCAGAACCGCGATCGCCTGAACGAGATCTTTCGGAATTACAAGCCGTCGGTGGTTTATCACGCCGCGGCCTACAAGCACGTCCCTTTAATGGAAACGCACGCGTTTGAGGCCATCGAAAACAACGTCTTTGGAAGTTACAACATCGCCGTTGCGGCGGCGGAGCATGGCGTGGAGGATTTTCTGCTGATTTCATCGGACAAGGCTGTCCGGCCGACAAACGTGATGGGCGCGACCAAGCGCATCGCCGAGCTGATCCTGTTGGCGTTGCAGAACGGCCACACAAAGTACGTGGCCGTCCGGTTCGGCAACGTACTCGGCTCAAACGGCAGCGTCATTCCGATTTTCAAGAAGCAGATCGCGGCCGGAGGCCCCATCACTGTCACGCATCCCGAAATGCGCCGCTTCTTTATGACCATTCCCGAGGCCTGCCAGCTTGTGCTGCAAGCTTTGGCCATCGGTAAGGGCGGACAAATTTGCGTTCTCGACATGGGCCAACCCGTGAAGATTGTCGATCTCGCCAGGCACTTGATTCTTTTGTCGGGGCTCAGGCCCGAAGAAGATATCAAAATCGAATTTACGGGCATGCGACCGGGCGAAAAACTCTCGGAGGAACTCAGCACTTTGCTTGAGGACACGGTGCCGTCGAAGCACGACAAGATTCGAATCTTTGTCGGCGATGGATTCCCGGAAGAAGACATGCGAATCTGGCTCGAGGCGCTGCGCGAAATCTGCGCGGCGCGGGACATTGGCCGTTTGGTCGTCGCGCTTAAGGAACTTGTGCCCGATTACAGTCCAAGCGTCCACTTGCTCAAGCGCATCATGGCGCGACAAGAGCTCAGCCGCGCCGCGTTGAAAGCGAATTGACTCCAATGAGCGCCCGGATCCGCGCTGGGTTGCGAGACGTTGCTGAATCGGTAGCCAGGCAGATCAGATAGATAAACTAGACGTTTCCCACTTCCGCTCTTGCGCCAGTCAGCACTTGCGTCCTGCAAGCTGCAGCGCTTCATCCCTCCCATTCAAGAAAGCTCAACTCGCTGCGCTCTTTAGGGCGTCGAGAGTGTCGATCTGCGTCTTGCTGCGCATCCAATGACATTGTGAATTATTGGGCTCCACGATAATTCACTCTTACGTTTACAAAGCTGGAAGTGGGACGAAAGCGATTGACAGAAAATCTTGAGATATACTTATATTGCCGCCTAGAAAACGTTGATCGGGGCATGGTTGAGATTCAGCGACTTCGGTGGCTCGCATTGCGACCGGAATGATTGAGGCTTTTCTTGATTTGGACAGTCCCCATCGGAGCGTGCGATGTTCGATAGTCCCTGGCGCGTTCTGCATGTTGTCGCAAATCATGAAAAGCGGGTCGCAAGGCACTTAACGGCGCGCTCCCTTGAGCACTACCTTCCCCTTTATGCAGTCCGCTCAAAATGGACTGACCGGGTCGTCGACCTGGAGCGCCCGCTCTTTGCCGGATATGTCTTTGTGCGCTTTCCCCGCGAGGAACGCATTTCTGTCGTCAGCGCGCCAGGTGTCCTTCGCCTGCTCGGAAGCGGTGTGGGCGAAACGGTAAGTGCCGCTGAGATCGAGAGAATTCGCGAGGGCCTGGCCAGCGGATACATCTTGCGCCCTCATCCCACAGTCTCTGTAGGTGAGTTGGTGCGCGTGCATCGGGGCGTCTTCGCGGGTGTCGAGGGAGTTGTCACGGAGCTTCGCCATCAGTGCAAAGTCATCATCGCTCTCGCGGCGACCAGGCAATGCTTCTCCCTTGAAATGGATTTGGATGACATCGAGGTTCTGCGCAAGCCCGTCGCCAAGGAAGTGGTTGCTGCGGGCCGGAAGTCAGCAGTGACTCGCTCATAGCAGAATGAGCGCAGGGCTTTTCGATTCCTCGGCGCCACTAATCAACTGAAAGTTCGGCGCCGCCGCGCTGCTCGAAACCGGTGCGGACGTTTCTCACATAGCCTCTTTCGCGCTGAGCCATAACGCGACACTTCACGGCAGGTAATATCTCGTCATAATCACCTGTGGAAGGCAAACTAGCGTGAGAATCTGGCTCAGCACCACGATTGCCGTTGCCCGCTCGCGGATCTTTGCCGATCCGGCCAGAGCCGGCAATCCCACGCCGGCGGCAATTGCCAGAGGAATCCCGTATCGGCCCTGGACTCCAAAGATCGCCGGCGCGCCGACCCAGGTCCAAGTCAGATACTCGATCACGAATACTGCCGCAAGCGCCGCGAGCGGCGAAACCAGAAGCAGAGCCGTCGCGCTCCGGCTTACTTTGTCTCCGTGGGCGAGCTCCGCGATGCACGCCGCCAGCAAAACCAACGCGATTGCCAGATAGTAAGGTGGGGGCATTGGCGTATCCAGCCAGCCCAGTACCCCGACCATGCCTGCAAAATATACCGCAGCATTATGGAGAATATAACCAGCCAGGACTGCAACCATCCCCGGGTGATGGGACAGATTCAAGAGCTGCAGCTTCGCATCCACCGGCCCATAGGCCGAAGAGGGAGGCACTATTCCCCGCGTGGAAGCGGACGCAACTCGCCACCAGACGGCGGTCGCCGCCACTATTGAACCGGCGAGGAACGCGCCCGGCAGCCAGGAGGGCTTGCACCGCCATGGAGGCAAGAAGTGTGGAATGAGCAAAACCAGCAGCAACGGGACGTACGGCGGCCGGCCCAGACAGACGATGAGCAAGGATAATGCCAGCACCGTAGCCTGCGTTAGCGACAACGGCACACCGGTTGGAATCTGCCTTGAAATGATGGCAAATGCCAGGCAGGTGAGCGCGATCAACGTTGTGTCCTGGTTGCAAGAGGCGAACAGCGACAGTGTCATCGGCATCAGCAACACGGCAAACATCACTACCTTGCCGCTCCTGCACCAGCAAAGTGCCAGCGCGCACACAAGGATGGCAAATGTGCCGTTGAGGAGCCGCGCCAGCACGAGAGTTCGCATCACGCCCATCCCCGTAGCTTTGCCGAACGCGACTCCCAGCGCCTGAGGCAAATAGCCCGTGGGCGGGTACACGGCCGTGTTCTGGAACGGGATATAGATCAAGTGCCCAGTCCATGTCACTTCTTCCGATTTGGCCCGATCGGCGACCGTGAAGCGGGCCTTGTCGTTGAATGGAAGTGCAGCGACGCAGGCATAGAGCTGCGCGAATGCCGAGTCAGCGTACCCACCGCCGCTCGGAAGGATTTCGCCCTGTGCCACCTGGTAAGCACGAAAGAAATGTCCCGGTTCATCGGCGCTTTGAAACGGAGGCGTCCACACCGCGAGAAAGATGACGAGGGGAGATGCAGTCAGCAGGAAAATCCAATGAAGATTCGAGGGCAGACTGGCGAAACACGCGCGCAGAAATCCTATGACAGTAAATCTCGCCTGGGACGCGGACATGCGGCCATTCTATACGGGCCGGTAAAGATCGGGCGTCGATTGATCGAACAACGACGCTTATCAATAAGAAAAGGGCGTCCACCGTGGCGGACGCCCTGATCAAGCTTCAGACCGAAGCTCAAATCCGGTGGGGAGGAGGATGCGCTTACGCTGCCTTCTCGCCGCCCTCCGGCTCTTCTCCATCCTTCTTCTGCTCTTCGAGCTGCTTCTCGAGTTCGGCGCGCTTTTTAGCCTTGAGGTCGGCACGCTTCTGGCGCTTGACTTCGAGTTGCTTTTCCGCGCCCAACAGTTCGATGAACGCCTTGGCGGCGCCGTCGCCTTGCTGGAAGCCAGTGCGAACGATTCTCAAATAGCCGCCGTTGCGGTCGCCGTAGCGCGGAGCCACGACATCAAAAAGCCGCTTGACGGCATCGTCAGTGCAAAGAAAGGCGTGCGCCTGGCGGCGCGAGTGCAGATCACCCTTCTTGCCCAGGGTGATCATCTTTTCGACGAGCGGACGGACCGCCTTGGCCTTGGCGATGGTCGTCTGCACGCGGTCTTCTTCGATAACAGACGTGACCAGGTTGCGCAACAGCGCGCGACGATGGCTGGTGTTGCGTCCGAGTTTGAATCCTGCATTGCGATGACGCATGTTTAGCTCCTAGCTCCTAGCCTCTAGCTTCTAGCTCGACTACCCAAATTCGACAGCTTGGTCATCGCACGAGAAGGCTGGAATCGATCAGCTACTCGACCTACTTCCAGCCTCTAGCCGCTAACTCTCCAGCCTGCGGACGAGAACCTCAGACGTGGGTTCCGGAACGCTCAAGCCGGGAGCTAGCAGCTAGGGGCTAGTAGCTGTCTTTAGAAATTCTCTGTCTCCGTGGGCAACTGGAGATCTACTGAATCCAGCGGCTCCTCTTCATCGTCGAAGCGGCCATAGCTTGCGGCCAGCGCCGTCTGCGGCGGAATGCTGGTTGGCCCCGGCACCGCGTTACCCTGCTCGTCGATCTTCATGCCCAGCGAAAGGCCCATCTGCGCCAGGATTTCCTTGATCTCGTTCAGGCTCTTGCGGCCAAAGTTCTTGGTCTTCAGCATCTCGGCTTCGGTCTTCTGCACCAGCTCGCCGATGGTCTGAATGTTCGCGTTCTTCAGGCAGTTGTAGCTGCGTACCGAAAGCTCCAACTCCTCCACGCTCCGGTTGAGGTTGTCGTTGCGCAGCAGAATGCGGCTTTCATCGCCGCGCGCTTCCGCTTCGATTTCCTCCTCGAAGTTAATGAAGATGTTCATGTGGTCCTTGAGCAGCTTGGCGGCCAGGCCGATGGCATCGGCAGGCAACACGGCGCCGTTGGTCCACACTTCGAGCGTCAGCTTGTCGAAGTCTGTGATCTGGCCCAGGCGAGCAGCGTCGACGGCGTAGTTTACGCGGCGCACCGGCGAGTGCACTGAGTCCACGGGAATAAAACCAAGCCCCAGGTCTGCGTCGAAATTCTTGTCTGCCGAGACATAGCCGCGGCCGCGCTTGAGACGCATCTCCATGTCGAGCTTGCCGCTTTCAGAGAGCGTAGCGATGTAGACGTTCTTGTCGAGGATTTCGACGTCGCTGTCTGCCTCGATCATGCCGCTGGTTACCGGGCCAGGCTGGTCGGCGCGCAGATAGAGCGCCTTGGGGCCCTCACCCTGCAGCTTGAAGGGGATCTGCTTGAGGTTGAGAATGATGTCGGTGGCGTCTTCTACCACGCCGGTGATCGACTGAAACTCATGCAGCACGCCTTCAATGCGTACGGCGGTGACGGCTGCGCCTTCAATAGAACTGAGCAGCGTGCGTCGCAATGCGTTGCCGATGGTGGTGCCGAAGCCGCGTTCAAAAGGCTGGGCGCTGAACTTTCCGAAAGTGTCGGTAAGCGTCTCGGCATCGACCGCAAGGCGCTTCGGTTTCTGAAATCCTCTCCACAACATATGTCTCTCGTTTCCCGCGCGGCATGTACGTCGCG
>CAZANC010000093.1:0-11403 GCA_964486495.1 uncultured Occallatibacter sp. | reverse complement strand
TGACCTCGGCTTCGACCACCTTCACCTGGAACGCAGGCCCTGCCGGAACGACGGGTTATAGCCTCAACGTTGGCACCACAGGCGTAGGCGCCGCCAATCTGGTCAACATCGGTCCTCTTTCTGGCACCAGCGTGACCGTGAGTCTGCCCACCAACGGAACCACAATCTATGTGCGGCTCTGGACAATCGTCAACGGCACGGGTTACCTCTACCACGACTACACCTACACCGAGTTCACGCAATCGGCATCCGTGATCTCCAGCCCGACTCCCGGCGGTACGTTGACCTCGGCTTCAACCACCTTCACCTGGAACGCAGGTCCTGCTGGAACGACGTACGGCCTCAATATTGGCACCACAGGCGTAGGCTCCGCGGATCTGGTCAACATCAGTCCCCTGTCCGGTACCAGTACGACAGTAACTCTGCCCACCAATGGAACCAAAATCTATGTGCGGCTCTGGACAATCTTTAACGGCACGACCTACGTGTCCAACGACTACACCTACACCGAGTTCACGCGACTCGCATCCGCAATCTCCAGCCCCACTGCGGGCAGCACGTTGACCTCGGCTTCAACCACCTTCACCTGGAACGCAGGTCCTGCTGGAACGACGTACGGCCTCAATATTGGCACCACAGGCGTAGGCTCCGCGGATCTGGTCAACATCAGTCCCCTGTCCGGTACCAGTACGACAGTAACTCTGCCCACCAATGGAACCAAAATCTACGTGCGGCTCTGGACAATCTTCAGCGGTTCGACCTACGTGTCCAACGACTACACCTACACCGAGTTCACGCGACTCGCATCCGCAATCTCCAGCCCCACTGCGGGCAGCACGTTGACCTCGGCTTCAACCACCTTCACCTGGAACGCAGGTCCTGCTGGAACGACGTACGGCCTCAATATTGGCACTACAGGCGTAGGCTCCTCGAATCTGGTCAACATCAGTCCCCTGTCCGGTACCAGTACGACGGTAACTCTGCCCACCAATGGAGCCAAGATCTATGTGCGGCTCTGGACAATCTTTAACGGCACGACCTACGTGTCCAACGACTACACCTACACCGAGTTCACGCAACTCGCATCCGTAATCTCCAGCCCCACTGCGGGCAGCACGTTGACCTCGGCATCGACCACCTTCGTCTGGAACGCAGGCCCTGCTGGAACGACGGGCTATGGCCTCAACGTTGGCACTACGGGCATTGGTTCTTCCAATCTGATCAACATCGGCCCTCTAACCGGCACCAGTACGACGGTAACTCTGCCCACAAACGGAACCTTGATCTATGTGCGGCTCTGGACAATCCTCAACGGCACGACCTACCTCTACAACGACTACACCTACACCGAGTTCTAGCAGTAAAGCCGTGATCGCCGAACAGGCGAATCACCGCTGGCGCGATAGGCGCCGCGGTCTGAAAGCGGAACGGGCCAGCCGGCTGGAGGAAGGGGAACAGGAGAAAGACTTGATCTAGGCTTTGATCGCTTAGTAAAGAAACGTGCAAGGTGTATCGCGATCCCAATTCCCGATGCACCGGTCGATGGACACGGTATAAGGCCGGAAACCTGCCGCAGGCGGATGCTCGCTTGGGAGGTTTCCGGCTTTCTTTTTTAGTTACAGCAGTTTCGGAATTTGTGTAGACCGAAAGCACTCAGCAAAGTGGCATTTTCATCAAGAAAATGCCACCTTTTAATGCTCTCAAAAAGTCTACGTTAATTCCGAAACTGCTCTAAAATATTGCGCGTGGGTTTCGCTGTCGGATCAGTGCGCGGCTGGCTGGTGGATCCGCGTGTGGCCTGCGGTAAACCGTGAGCCTGGCAAAAGCCGGCAGAACAACAATCCAAGATACCGGCGGATCGACGACACGTGTTCGCTGATCCGTTCGTGTTCGTCAAGGCTGAGTTGAAACTCGAGCGCCGGCGCAATCTCTTCCACTTCGCTGGCATTGCGCAGCCCTACAATGACGCCGGTAACGGCTGGGTTATGCAGCGTCCATGCCACGGCCACCACGCCGGGGCTTACTCCGTGTCCGTCACCGATCTCGCGCAGCAACTCTACCAGGCGCAGGTTAAGGCCCAGGCGCGGTTCTTGAAACTGGGCGTTGCCGTGCCGCCAGTCGCTCTGCGGCAATGTGCGTTTCAGAAACCTGTCATGTTGCAGGGCACGGCTCCGTTCGCGCCCTATCAAAACCCTACTTATCTAACCTCTCCTAAGGTATCGGGACCGTGGCCGTATTCGACGGTGCGCTTTCGATTCCGGAGGAGTCAACGCTCTCTACGATGTAGTCGTAGCTCTGGCCATCCTGGACGCCTGTGTCGACATAGCTGGTCTGGGTGACAACCGCCGTATTCAATTGCTGATACGTAGAGGCGCCGTCGGGTGAGCGATAGACGTTGTAGCCTGCGACCGGGTCCGGAGAACTCGTAGGCGCATCCCAACTCAGGTTCACCTGATACGGAACTTCAACGACACCGGTGCCGCTCAGGCCGATGATCGCTATAGGATTCGTGAGCGAAGTGCTCACGATCGTGAGAGTGCCAGACGCGGCACCGGCGATAGTGGGATCGAACTGCACGCTGAGCGTGGCCGTCTGATTGGTTGTCAGGGAGATCGGAAAGCTCGCTCCGGAGATCGTAAAGCCGCTCCCGATCACGGTCGCTGCACTCACAGTCACGGCCGATGCACCGGTCGACGTCAGAATCAATGACTGTGTCGCGGGAGAATTCAGGTTCACGTTGCCAAAGGCAATCGTAGTGGCGTTCAGGCTGAGCGTCGGCGCCTCTGTGCCCAACTGCAGTGGAAAGATCTCCGTCACGCTGCCCGCACTGGCAGTCAGCGTCGCCGTCTGCGCCGAGCTCACTGCGGACGCGGTGGCCGAAAAGCTGGCCGTGGTCGATCCGGCGACAACGGTCACTGAGGCCGGCACGCTAACCGCCGAGTTGTTGCTGGCCAGGTTTACGGCAAAGCCGCCGCTGGCCGCCGCCGCGCTCACCGTGACCGTGCAGCTATCGCTTCCCGCTCCAGTCACCGCGGCCTGGTTGCAATTGAAAGAACTCAATTCCGGTGAGTTTGTCGCGCTCGCTGTGGTTCCCACGCCACTGAGCCCGATCGTCAGTTTCCCATCAGCAGTGGCGTTGCTACCGATCCTCAACTGCCCCGCCGCTGTCCCTGTCGCATTGGGAGAAAAGTTCACGTTCAACATATACGTGCCACCGGCGGCAATCGTGATCGGAAGGTCGCCTTCACCGCTGACTGAGAACGGCTGTCCCGACACGCTTACTTGCGAAACTGTCACCGCTGCCGATCCCTGATTCGTAAGAGAAACAGTCTCGCTGGCTGTGTTTCCCAGCGCCACTCCTCCAAAAGTTACAGTGCTCGGAGATGTGCGGAGTGAGCTAGAGCTCGCGCTTGCGGCGGGGCTAATAATCGTTCCCCCCAGGCAACCGCACAATGTAAAGGTCAAGCTGCATGAGAAAAAGACGACAATGAAGAGAAAAAGCGATGAAAGCTCATGGCCCGGCGCTGCGGCGCATGCTCGCGACTCCACCGCATTGCTTCTCCGCCGTGAATTACAGCCAGACGCTGCCGACGCCGCTGTCGAGTCACGACTCAACGGCGCGCAAAAAAAGATGTCGCGCAACTGGATCACTTTAAGAAGCCTTTAAGAATCGTGTCGTTTCATGGCCCGCTGCGCTGGTAACGCGCATGAATGTTCACTTTGACCAGCTCGCCTTCGTCAACCGCCAAAATTCGTGAATTGTGGAAAAAGACAAGGTACGGCCCCTAGGATCTGCGCTTTCCAAATTCTCATCGGGTGCCGCAGGTCCTGGTTGATTGGTCCCATTCTTATAGCCGAACAGTAGTAAAGGAATCCCCCAAAAGTGGTGGTGAACACGGTGCTTTAACCGAGGTGACGAACGGTAATGTAAACCCAGGTATCCACCTGAATGTGAACGAATGCGAGTCGTTCTTGTTCGTAGTTTTGTGCTTTTTGTCGGCAATTAAGTTGCCAAACGAAACGCATTGGCTGTGGATACTTCCATGCTCTTCATACAACTGACCTTGAAGCCCAGCACACAGGCAAGGCTGCGAATTGGCCCTCGCGCTGAGCGCCCAAGCCGCGTGTAATTTGTTCTTAGCTGCGTATATTTTTCCCGCGGTCAGATAGAATTCCGTTTCCCCGCTTCACCTCTCTCGCCTCCGCAAACACCGTCGTGGCAAAGGTCCTGTGGCGGCGTGTTGAGACGTTTCGCGCTTCCATTGCCCAAAAAGCTGAGGGCCAGATCGCCGGTACTCCGGCGGTGCTGGCCCTTTTTTGACTTTGTTCCGCGTGCTTGGCGTCTACGGAACGGGTATTGCAGCCATGTTTGAGGGAGAGCTCGTGACCCCGGAGGCGTCGACGCTTTCCACGATGTAGTCGTAAGTCTGGCTGTTGAGAACGGTCGTGTCCACGTAGGTGGTTTCGGTAACAGCGGCGGAATTAAGTTGCTGATAGTTGCTGCTTCCGCTTGGCGCGCGATAGACGTTATAACCGGCGACCGGGTCCGGAGAACTCGTAGGCGCATCCCAGGCCAAGTTCACCTCGTAGGGAACCGCCGCACCGGTTCCGCTCAGGCTGACTCCCATGGAAGATCCCATGGAGCAGTTGCTGGTGATGGATAGCTGGCCAGTCGCCGCCCCAGCCACACTGGGGTCGAACTGCGTGCTGAGCGTCGCCGACTGATTAGGATTCAGGGTCATCGGGAAGGAGCCTCCAGAGACCGTGAAGCCGCTTCCGGTCACGGCGGCTGCGCTTATGGTCACCGGCGCACTACCAGTTGACGTCAGAATCAGTGTTTGTGTCGCCGGCGAGTTCAGATTCACAGTGCCAAAGGCAATCGTGGTGGTGTTCGTGCTGAGCATCGCCGTCGCCGTGCCCAGCTGCAGCGCGAAGGTCGTGGCAACACTGTTGGCGCTCGCGGTCAAAGTAACAGTCTGAGCCGCGCTGACCGAAGATACCGTGGCAGTGAAGCTGGCGGTTGTGGCTCCTGCAGCTACCGTTACGCTGGCAGGGACGACAACGGCCGTGTTGTTGCTGGCCAGGCTGACGGCAAAGCCGCCGCTCGGCGCTGCCGCGTTCAGCGTTACAGTGCAGCTATCGGTTCCAGCCCCGGTCATCGACCCATTGACGCAGGTCGAGGCGCTCAACACGGGCAAACTCGTGCCCAGTTGCAGCGCGAAGGTCGTGGCAACACTGTTGGCGCTCGCGGTCAGCGTAACAGTCTGAGCCGTGCTGACCGAAGATACCGTGGCGGTGAAGCTGGCGGTTGTGGCTCCTGCAGCTACCGTTACGCTGGCAGGAACGACAACGGCCGCGTTGTTGCTGGCCAGGCTAAAGGCAAAGCCGCCGCTCGGCGCTGCCGCGTTCAGTGTTACGGTGCAGCTATCGGTACCCGCCCCGGTTATCGACCCGCTGGTGCAGGTCAGACCACTGAGCACCGGCACGCCGGTACCGCTCAAACTCACCACCGTCGACGTACCGCTCGAGGAGTTACTGGTCAGCATGAGAGAGCCTGAAACAGCGCCCGCAGCCGTGGGATCGAACTGCACGGCGAGGGTGGCCGTCTGATTGGGGTTCAGGGTCAGCGGGAAGGAGCCTCCGGAGACGGTGAAGCCACTCCCCGTTATGGTGGCTGCGCTGACGGTGACTGCCGCAGTCCCCGTCGAAGACAGGGTCATGGTCTGTGTCGCGGCTGTATTAACGTTGATGCTGCCGAAGGTTAGGCTGGAGGAGCTGACGCTCAGCGTAATCACTGACGTCCCCAACTGCAGGACGAGGGTCTTGGCTACACTGTTGGCGCTTGCGGTCAACGTAACAGTCTGAACCGTGCTGACCGAGGATACCGCAGCGGCGAAGCTAGTAGTGGTAGCTCCCGCAGCTACCGTTACGCTGGCAGGGACGACAACGGCCGTGTTGTTGCTGGCCAGGCTGACGGCAAGGCCGCCGCTCGGCGCTGCCGCGTTCAGCGTCACTGTGCAGCTGTCCGTCCCGGCTGCAGTCATCGATGCGCTGGCGCAGCTCAACCCGCTCAAGATCGGCGACGAGGAGGCCGCGCTATACGTGTAGTCGTTGTAGAGGTAGGTCGTGCCGTTGAGCACTGTCCAGAGCCGCACATAGATCGTGGCTCCGTTGGTGGGCAGATTCACGGTCGCGCTGGTGCCGGACAGAGGATAAACGTTGACCAGATTGGCGCCGCCGGGCGATGTGCCGACGTTGAGGCCGTAGCCCGTCGTTCCAGCAGGGCCCGCATTCCAGGTGAAAGTGGTCGCTGCCGAGGTCAACATGCTGCCCGGCACTGGGCTTGTAATTGCGGATGCAGATTGCATGAACTCGGTGTAGGTGAAGTCCCTGCTGAGGTAGGTCGTGCCGTTGAGCACTGTCCAGAGCCGCACATAGATCGTGGCTCCGTTGGTGGGCAGATTCACGGTCGTGCTGGTGCCGGAAAGAGGATAGATGTTGACCAGATTGGCGCCGCCGAGCGATGTGCCGACATTGAGGCCGTAACCCGTCGTTCCAGCAGGGCCAGCGTTCCAGGTGAAGGTGGTCGACGCCGAAGTCAACGTGCTGCTCGGCACTGGGCTTGTAATTGCGGATGCAGATTGCGTGAACTCGGTGTAGGTGTAGTCGTTGTGCAGGTAGGTCGTGCCGTTGAACACTGTCCAGAGCCGCACATAGATCGCGGCTCCGTTGGTAGGCAGCTTTACAGTCGCGCTGGTGCCGGACAGGGGATAGATGTTGACCAGATTGGCGCCGCCGGGCGATGTGCCAACGTTGAGGCCGTAGCCCGTCGTTCCAGCAGGGCCTGCCTTCCAGGTGAAGGTGGTCGATGCCGAGGTCAACGTGCTGCCGGGCGCGGGGCTGGTGATCGTGGTTGCTGTTGTTGTAGTCGCGCCACTGATGCGACCACAAAATGTGAGCGCCAGGAAGCATGAAAGCAAAATGAGAATGTGGGAAAGGAGAATTCGAAGGCCGCGGCCTTGCTGTGCGCCGCGAGCACGCACATGCGTGTCGTGGCAATTCGACCGTGTAATACGGCCACAAGCTGTCTTTGCCGTTGTTAATTTATCTCTCAACGGCGCGCAAACAAAGATGTCGCGCAGTTGCATCATTTGGGGGCCCCTTTTTTGAAGCGTGTTGCATCATGGCCCGCAGCCATGGGACTGCTGGCGCCTGGATGCTCATCCTGACTCAACCAGGTCGATCACTTAGTGCCTATCGGCAACGCAGAGCAATGCAATAGGCCACAATGCTCTTGTGCCCAGGCGGTAATCGCTATGTAAATGAATTCTTGAAGAACTCGCTCAAGACTGGCTTCAGCGGGAGTAAGTAGAACTCTTATCTACCCGTCGCAATCGTCAAGGGCGGAACTTTCTAACTTATGCAAACGACAGTCATGGGAATGCTGGCGACTGGTTCCTCATGTTAAGTCGGCCGGCTAGCTTATTTGGCCCCAACTTATTGAACTGAGCTGTGAGATTCATCACGACTTTATCTCCCGGCGCATTACTTTTGTAAGTGGTTTCCTGAAGAACTCGCTCAAGACTGGTTTCAGCGGGCCTAAGCACAACTCATGCTTGCCGGTCGCAATCGTCAAGGGCGGACCTTTCTAATTTCTACAAACGACATTACGAAGCGCACGCGTCCACACTCCGTGACTTTCGGGCATGCGCGTGCGCCATCGTTAGATGGCTCTATCTGCATGACCGAACCGGTTCGTTGACACAGTTATCCGCTCTTCTGAATCCTTTGCCTGTAACCAAAACAGAAATTCATCCAAAGGATAACTGGAACAGTGTTCAAGCGTGACTTTGTAGTCTATATGTGCAATTCCCGTGCCAAACGAGTCGCATTGGGATTAAATCCTCCATGCTCTTCATACAACGGGGCTTCGCACTCCGCGTGTCGATAACGTCGCGACTTCGCCCTCGCACGGAGCGGCTGCCGAGCATGTAATTAATTCCTGCTCATGTATAATTTTGCTCACTGTCAGATGGAATTCCGCTTGCTGTTTCTCCTGCCCCTCGCAAGCAGCCGTCGCAACAAAGGGGCCCGTATATGGGCCCCTCTTGGTCGTCCTTTGCATCGCTGGCTGAATCTGAATGTTGCCTGCCAGATCGCCGGCGTCCAATTCTACGGAACGGGCACCGCAGCCATGTTCGAGGGAACGCTGGTAACTCCGGAGCCGTCGACACTTTCCACAATGTAGTCGTAAGTCTGGCTGTTGAGCACCGTGGTGTCCACGTAAGTGGTCTCGGTAACGGCGGCAGAATTAAGTTGCTGATAGTTGGTGCTTCCGCTCGGCGCACGATAGACGTTATAACCGGCAACCGGGTCCGTCGAGCTCGTGGGCGCATCCCAGGTCAAGTTCACCTCGTACAGAACTCCAATCCCGGTGCCAGTCAGGCCGATTACAGTGGGCGATCCCGCAGACGAGTTGCTCGCAATCGTTATCTGGCCCGTGAGTGCCACTGCCGTGATGGGATCGAACAGCACGCTGATCGTGGCCGTTTGAGTTGGGTTCAGCGTGATCGGAAACGGGCCTCCGGAGATCGTGAAGCCTGTCCCGCTCACCGTGGCTGCGCTCACGGTCACCGGCGCGGTCCCTGTCGACGTCAGGATCAGTGTCTGTGTCGCCGGGGTGTTCAAATTCACATTGCCGAAGGCTATCGTGGTGGCGTTTACGCTGAGTGTGGGCACTCCCGCGCCCAACTGCAATGCGAAGGTCTTCGCCACACTGTCGGCGCTGGCGGTCAGGGTAACGGTTTGAGCGGTGCTCACGCCGGATACGGTGGCCGTGAAGCTGGCGGTGGCAGATCCTGCCGCAACGGTCACTGAGGCTGGCACAGTAACTGCCGAGTTATTGCTGGCCAGAGTCACCGCAAATCCGCCGCTGGCCGCGGCCACGTTCAGGGTCACCGTGCAGCTATCGGTTCCCGCCCCGGTCATCGATCCGCTCGTGCAGCTCAGCCCGCTCAACACTGGCACTCCCGTGCCGCTTAGGCTGATCACGGTCGATGTTCCGCTGGAGGAATTGCTGGTCAGAGTCAACGAGCCGCTGGATCCACCCGCAATCGTGGGATCGAACTGCACCGTGAGCGTAGCCGTCTGATTGGGGTTCAGAGTCAGCGGGAAAGTAACTCCGGAGATGGTGTAACCGCTGCCGGTCAGAGTAGCTGCGCTGACGTTCACCGCCGCAGTTCCGGTCGATGACAGGGTCAGAGTCTGCGTCGTTGGCGTATTCACGTTCACAGTGCCAAAGCCGATGCTTCCGGCGCTTAAGGTCAGCGTGGGAACCGACGACCCTAGTTGCAGGGCAAAAGTCTCGACGACGCTGTTGGCGCTCGCGGTCAGGGTAACGGTTTGAGCCGTGCTGACCGAGGTTACGGTGGCCGTGAAGCTTCCGGTAGTTGATCCTGCGGCGACGGTCACTGAGGCTGGCACAGTAACTGCGGTGTTGTTGCTGGCCAGGCTTACCGCAAACCCGCCGCTGGCCGCGGCCACGTTCAGTGTGACCGTGCAGCTATCGGTTCCCGCCCCGGTCATCGACCCGCTCGTGCAGCTCAGCCCGCTCAACACGGGCACGCCCGTGCCGCTTAGGCTGATCAACGTCGAGGTTCCGCTCGACGAATTGCTGGTCAGAGTCAACGAGCCGTTGGCTGCACCCGCAATCGTCGGATCGAACTGCACCGTGAGCGTAGCCGTCTGATTGGGGTTCAAGGTGATCGGAAAAGTAATTCCAGAGACCGTGAAGCCGGTTCCCGCGACGGTGCCTGCGCTTACCGTCACCGCCGAAGTACCCGTCGAGGACAATGTCAGTGTCTGCGTCGTGGGCGTATTCACGTTGACGTTGCCGAACCCGATGCTTCCGGCGCTTAAGGTCAGGGTGGGAACCGACGACCCTAGTTGCAATGCAAAAGTCTCGACGACGCTGTTGGCGCTGGCAGTCAGTGTAACGGTCTGAGCCGTGCTGACCGAGGTTACGGTGGCCGTGAAGCTTCCGGTAGTTGATCCTGCGGCGACGGTCACTGAGGCTGGCACAGTAACTGCGGTGTTGTTGCTGGCCAGGCTTACCGCAAACCCGCCGCTAGCCGCGGCCACGTTCAGTGTGACCGTGCAGCTATCGGTTCCCGCCCCGGTCATCGACCCGCTCGTGCAGCTCAGCCCACTCAACACTGGCACTCCCGTGCCGCTTAGGCTGATCACGGTCGAGGTCCCGCTCGATGAATTGGTGGTCAGAGTCAGCGAGCCGTTGGCTGCACCCGCAATCGTCGGATCGAACTGCACCGTGAGCGTTGCCGTCTGATTCGGGTTCATAGTAAGCGGGAAAGTAACTCCGGAGATGGTGTACCCGCTTCCGGTCAGAGTAGCTGCGCTGAGGTTCACTGCCGCAGTTCCGGTCGAGGACAGGGTTAGTGTCTGCGTCGTTGGCGTATTCACGTTGACGTTGCCGAACCCAATGCTTCCGGCGCTTACGGTCAGCGTGGGAACCGACGACCCTAGTTGCAAGGCAAAAGTCTCGACGACGCTGCTGGCGCTCGCGGTCACGGTCACGGTCTGAGCCGTGCTGACCGAGGACACGGTGGCCGAGAAGCTTCCGGTAGTTGATCCCGCGGCAACAGTCACTGACGCTGGCACAGTGACTGCGGTGTTGTTGCTGGCCAGGCTCACCGCAAACCCACCGCTGGCCGCCGCCACGTTCAGTGTGATCGTGCAGCTATCGGTTCCCGCCCCGGTCATCGATCCGCTCGTGCAGCTCAGCCCGCTCAACACTGGCACTCCCGTGCCGCTTAGGCTGATCACGGTCGAGGTCCCGCTGGAAGAATTGCTGGTCAGAGTCAGTTGCCCGCTTGCTGCTCCCGCCGTGGTCGGATCGAACTGCACCGTGAGCGTAGCTGTCTGATTGGGGTTCAGAGTCAGCGGGAAAGTAACTCCGGAGATGGTGTAACCGCTGCCGGTCAGAGTAGCTGCGCTGACGTTCACCGCCGCAGTTCCGGTCGATGACAGGGTCAGAGTCTGCGTCGTTGGCGTATTCACGTTCACAGTGCCAAAGCCGATGCTTCCGGCGCTTAAGGTCAGCGTGGGAACCGACGACCCTAGTTGCAGGGCAAAAGTCTCGACGACGCTGTTGGCGCTCGCGGTCAGGGTAACGGTTTGAGCCGTGCTGACCGAGGTTACGGTGGCCGTGAAGCTTCCGGTAGTTGATCCTGCGGCAACAGTCACTGACGCTGGCACAGTGACTGCGGTGTTGTTGCTGGCCAGGCTGACAATGAGTCCACCGCTGGCCGCCGCCGCACTCAACGTTACTGTGCAACTGTCTGTCCCGGCGCCGGTAAACGATCCGTTGCTGCAGCTCAGCCCGCT